>JANYIG010000315.1 GCA_025358765.1 Candidatus Kapaibacterium sp. | reverse complement strand
GCCACGTTGCGCCGGCATTTTCCGTTAAAAATAGGCTTTGAACGTTGTAGTTCGAGAACACGACAATGGCACGGTCAGCGTTCGTCGGGTCGGCAGCAATGCACGATACGTAAGCATTTGCGGGGAAACCCCTTCCAACCGAAATATCCGCCACAGATGTTGCTGAAAGGGCGCTTTGGGCGTTATCGAGTTTGTAAATTTTGCCCGTGCTTGTTCCAAGATACAATCGTGTTGAGCTACTTGAAAGCCGCGCCGTGCCGATGGCGGAAAACTGTGCATTCACCGGCGCTACGGAGCGGAGTTGCGTCCAGCCGTCGCTGCGATTGTAGGTGGGGAGTTTGTTGCGAAGCGAGACGGCATACAAATTCTCATGTCGCCAGATATCGCGTCCGCACGGATAGTACAACACCGAATTATTATTAGGGTCGAGGGCAAAAGGATTGACAAACAACGGTTCAGACTTGCCCGCAGGGTCAATACGAACGCCGACTTCTGTGTAACTATCCACACCGATTTGCACGATGCCGCGCCCCGAACCGTCTAATGTGTCCCGCCAAAGCAAGCCGTTTTGAGCGCTTGAATACACAGTCCGCGCATTGTTCGTAAGCGCACAAAATCCACCATCACCGCCGTTGATGTTGCTCCACCGCGCGTCGGCGGCAGTGTTCTCCGTGAAATAGGTGGAATTGTCCTGCATTCCGCCCATAATCGTCGTATTGTCCGTTGCTTGTGGGTCGAGCGCCACGGCGTAAAACTGCGTTGTTAGGCAGCTTTTGTTCAAGAATGCCCAGATGGCAGGCTGTGTGGAGAGGTCGAGGTTTTTTACCCCTTGGTCAAAACCCGCGTAGAGCAGATTCACGTTCGCGGGTGAAAACACAAACGTGTGGTGGTCAACGCCGTCATTGCTGGCGCTTAAGAGCGTCGTATTTGTGCGGCTTGCAAAGCCATCAGTGGAACGATAGCACCCAACACCGCCCAAAATTACCAGATTTTCGTTGCGTGGGTTTACCGCAATCGCCATGCTGTAACCGCCTTGCGCTTCGTAATCGCTCGGAAGGTTTTGCGAGCGATTCTCCCACATACCTGATGAATATTTGTACAGCAGGATGTCACGTGATGGCACGGGGCTGGAAGTCTGTTGTGAAGCCGTGTACATAAGCGCATAACAAGCGTTTTCATTCGTTGCAGCGACTGCAAGGCTAATCCGTACGCGGTTTGCATCGGGAAATGTTTGAGGCAACATCAAGGCTAATCCAGCAGGCGTGATGTCCGTCCACGTGAGACCATCCGCAGAACGAAACACTCCCTGCCGCCCAAGCGCACCAATACTTGCATACACAACGCCCGTGCGCGTGACCGCCACATCCGACCACGCCGTGAATCCAGCAGTATTCGCACTCAAAACGGTTTGCCACGTCGCACCACCGTCCGCAGAACGTTGAATGCCGGAGTTCGTCGCCGCGTAAAGCTCTGTTTGTACGGCATTCGACGCAGTATTTGAACCATCCAGCGCAAGCGCATGCACGTATTGAAAATTGGTATTACCCGCCGTCGAGGGCAGCACTGACCACGATATTCCGCCATTGCTTGAGGTAAAAATGCCGTTACCTGCAATATCTCCCGTGCCGAGATATTCACCCGTGCCGTAGAACCACGTATTTGTGCGCCCTGTGCGCGTGTCTTGCGCCGCGCACGTCACGCTGGCTATGTCGGTGAGCGCCGTTGCCCGCGTCCACGACAGCCCACCGTTTACAGAGCGCCACATTCCGCCCGTTGCCCCGCCAGCAAGAACAATGCTCGGATTACTCGCATCCACCGCCACCGCACGTGTGCGCCCGCTCAGGTTTGCCGGACCGCGTGAACGCCATTCGGTGCTAAGAATCTGGTTTGAACCTTGAATTTTGAATCGTGAATGTTGATGGGCAAATGCAAGTTCTCGTTCGCGGGCGTTTGCAGGGATAATGTCGCTTTCAGGGTCGCGGAGCATTGCAAACGTTTGTCGTCGAGCGGCATCGGAGGCTTCGCGCTCTTCCAATGCTTCCAATGCTTCATCGTGCATCTCTTCGGAGGTCTCCCGTTCGAGATGGGTGATGAATAAAACGCTAACAATCACCCAAACGGCAGGAATGGCGAGCGTTTTCAGTAATATCTGCTTCATAGTATTTCATTTGCTTTGAATAAGGCAAGCAAATTACGCAAAAATCCTTTGCCACATCCGCGCAAAACCGTACTTTCTCACCGTACTTTCTCACCGTACTTTCTCACTGTACTTTTTTTGACCAATAAAATCCCTACCATTCATCGTGTCTAACATTTTTTCGTTCGTGAAGTTTATGAAAAATCTCCTCCGTACTCTTGCCTGCCTCTGGCTTGCAGCCGTCGCGCTTCTTTTTGTCAGCTCATGCAGTAACTCGAACGAGCTTGCGCTCACGAGCCGCAACTTCGACACACAAATCGAACCCCAGCAAAATCTCGTGTTCGAGTTTGCAAAGCCTGTCGTGGCAGACTCGCTGACGAACGTGTGGGATTCCACGCAGGTGATAGCCATCACGCCGCGCGTGGCGGGCGCGTTCAAGTGGACATCGTCCACGACGCTTGTGTTCTCCCCTTCGACGGGATTTCAAGCAAGCACAGATTACAAAGCAGAGCTTACGGAAGTTATCATCAAAAACGCCTCCAATCCTGACGTAAAGCGGCTTTCGTTGCCAAAAGAACGCTCTTTCGCTTTCCATACGCCCTATTTATCACTTACGAGTGCCGATGCTGCTTGGACGCGAGCGCAGAAGGCAGCATCGGCAGGCGCTATGGTGCAATCCGGTGCGGGTTTTGAGATTCGTGTGGCATTGCAATTTAATTACACCGTAACGCCTGCAAACCTTGCCGAGCGCCTTCAAATCATGCTTGACGGCAAGCCCACGCAATACGAATTAAAAACAAATTCACCCGGGAAAGTAGTATCTATCGGCATTCCAGCGGACAAAGAAGCAGGCGGCAAAACACTCCAAATCATGATAGATAAAGGATTGCGTTGTGCGGAAAGCCAATATATTACGCCTGAAAAGCTCGAAACGCAAGTGGCAGTACCGACAACAGATGATTTCAAAATCACGCTCGTCACGACCGACTACGACGAAGATTCACCGATTATCCGCGTCCTGACGACACAAAGTATTGATGAAGCGGACATTAAATCGTTCGTGAAAATTTCGCCCAAACCGCAAAATTTCGACATTCAACTTACCGAAAACGGCATGACGTTGCGCGGCGCATTCCAGCCCGATACGGCGTACGCACTCACGATTTCTCGGAATCTGCGCGGTATTTTTGGCGTTCCGCTTGGCGGTACAAATGGGGGCAGCGATTATCAGCAAACCGTGACATTTGGCTCGTTGCAGCCGGGCATCAAGTTTTTGGAATCGAAAGCGATGTACCTAACATCAGCCGGGAACCGCATGATTGCTGTGCGCGTGACGGGTGTGCAAAAACTTCAAGTGAAGGTCGAGAAGGTGTATGAAAATAATATTCTTGCTTACGCACGCGTTGGCTACTACGGCGACGAGGGTGCGAATGGCGGGAATGGCATTCGCAAGCAGTACGCTGGCGGCTACGACGAAGGAACGGGCGAATATAACAACTACGAAGATTACGCCGCGACGGAGGATTATGGCGACCCCGTGTTTGAAAAAACCTACGACGTGCGCCAGATGCAAAAGCAAAACGGCTATCACTTGCTGAATCTGAATTTCCAAGATAAACTGCCCGCAAAAGGCGTGTACATCGTTCGTGTGTTCTCCGCCGACCAAAAGTGGCTCCGCGACAGCCGCGTGATTGCTATCTCCGACGTGGGTTTGATTGCTAAACGCAGCGACGACGAAATGACCGTCTTTGCGAACTCTATCAAAACCGCAGAGCCGCTTTCGGGTGTAGAAGTCAAACTCGTTACGCGCAACAACCAAGCGCTCTTCAAGGCAACGACCGACAAAGATGGCATGGCGCGGTTTACGGGCATTCGTGGAACCACGCCCGGTACGGCGCTTGCAATGGTGACGGCAAATCAAAGCGGCGATGCGAATTATTTGCTGTTGCGCGACACGAAGGTGGAAACCTCGCGCTACGAGGTGGGCGGTTTGTACGAGAACACGGCGGGGTATCAAGCGTTCATCTACGGCGACCGCAATATCTACCGTCCGGGCGAAACCGTGCGGTTGAACACCGTCGTTCGCACACAAGCATGGGAGCCGCTTGCGGACATTCCTGTGAAAATAAAAATGTTACTCCCGAATGGCAAGGATTACACGGTTCTCAAACAAACGCTCAATAAAGAAGGTGCTGCCGAAAGCGCTATCACGCTGCCGCAATCGGCTCTGACAGGCTTATATACGATTGAGGTGTACACAATGAACGACGTGCTGCTGAATGCCCGCAAAATCAACATTGAAGAGTTCATGCCCGACCGTATTTCGGTGAACCTCAATCTCTCCGCAGAAGAAGTAAAGCCGGGCGGAACCTTGCAAGTAAACGCAACAGCATTAAATCTGTTCGGTCCGCCAGCGGCAAACCGCGATTACAATCTGGAAATCACGCTTGCGCGAAAACAGTTCACCGCAAAAGGGCTTGAGAAGTACGATTTCACTATCAAAGGCGGTGACAAAGTGCAGCTTGAAAACGTCTTCAAACAAGGCAAAACCGACGCAAATGGTATGTTCGCAGAAACCGCGCAGATAGCCGCGGCGTACCGCGACATCGGATTGTTGCAAGGACGCGCCTTTGCGACCGTATTCGACGAATCTGGAAGACCTGTTCACCGCATGAAAGATTTTGACGTGCCGACACAAGAGGTATTTTTTGGCATCAAACAATTTGATTTGTACCAAAACACGCGCCAATCCATGCAAATCCCCGTCGTGGCGGCAAATAAAGCTGGAAAGCCCCTTGACAACGTGGCGGCAAGCATCCGCGTCATCCGCACGAACTGGATAACCGTGATGGAAAAAGATACCTACGGAAGCCGTTACCGCTACGTGTCGCAGAAGCAAGAGCTGACGGAGCTTGACCGCACGATTACGGTGAGCGGTCAGGGAACGAGTATTGCCTTCACGCCACGCCAATCCGGTGAATACGAGGTTCGTATTGCTAAACCCGGTACAAAGACCTACGTAAGCCATTCTTTCTACGCTTACGGCTACGGCGACACACAATCGTCGTCGTTTGAGGTCAGCAAGGAGGGCGAAATCACGATTGAAACCGATAAAGAGCAATACAAAGTGGGCGAAACGGCGAATTTGCTGTTCAAAACGCCATTTGCGGGCAAACTGCTCGTCACGGTCGAGCGAAATAAAGTGTTGGAGCATTTTTACGTTTCGACCGACCAAAAATCTGCCAAACTCGCGCTGCCGCTCAAAGACGACCACATTCCGAACGTGTATATCTCGGCAACGCTCTTCAAACCAGTGGATGACGGTGCGTCGAACACGCCGCTCACGGTTGCATACGGCTTCCAATCTATCAGCGTGGAGAAGGCTGCGACGCGAATCCCTGTCAGCATCAGCCTTGAGGAGAAGTCGCGCTCGAAAACGAAGCAGACAATTACCGTTACCACGCCGGAATCGAACGTGGAAATGACGATTGCGGTGGTGGATGAAGGGATTTTGCAAATTAAAGGCTATCCAACGCCCGACCCGCATGGATTCTTCTACCAAAAGCGGGCGCTGCAAGTGGATTCCTACAACCTTTACCCGTACTTGTTCCCAGAGCTTAAACTACGTTCCTCCAGCGTTGCGGGCGATGCGGCGGGCATGGCGAACCGTGTAAATCCGTTCACAAACAAACGTGTGAAGCTCGTGGCGCTCTGGAGCGGACAAGTGAAAACATCAGGCGGGAAAGCGAGCTACACGATAGATGTGCCGGAGTTTTCGGGTGCGTTGCGCGTGATGGCGGTGGCGTACAAAGGCAAATCCTTCGGTTCGGCAGAAAAGACGATGCGCGTAGCCGACCCAATTGTGATTTCAAGCGCCCTGCCGCGCTTTATGAGTCCGGGTGACGAAGTGCTGATGCCCGTAACGCTCACCAACACCACAAACAAACCCGCGCAAGCCACAGCACAAGTGGAATCAAAAGGGCTTGTAGGCGTTGTGGGAAGCGCCACGCAGAGCGTCACGATTGCACCAAACAGCGAAGCGCAAGTGCTATTCACGCTTGCAGCCGCACGGAGCGTTGGGCAAGCGGAAGTGAACGTGTCGGTGAGCGGCTTGGGCGAAAAATTTAGCGAAAAAACGGAATTGACGGTACGTCCCGTAACGTCGTTGTTGAAATATTCCGGTTCCGGCAGCATCAAAGGTGGCGCGAAGGAAAGTTTTGCGTTAGGCGGCGCGTTCGCCGGAACACCGCGTGGGAAGTTGGTTGTGAGCAAATCGCCGATTGCACAGTTCACAAAAAATCTTTCGTACCTTATTGGCTATCCCTACGGATGCGTGGAACAGACGGTTTCGCGGGCGTTTCCACAGTTGTACGTAGCAGATTTGGCGCGGAGTTTGGGCGGCGCTCAGTCGTCGTCGCAAGCAGCATCCGTAAGCGGACAGACGGGCGAAGCAACGGCAAACGTGCAAGAGGCTGTTCGCAAACTCGCCTCGATGCAGCTCTACAACGGCTCTGTGAGCTATTGGCAGGGCGGCACGGAGGAAAGTTGGTGGGGCAGTGCGTATGCCGCTCATTTCCTTGTGGAGGCGCAGCGAGCGGGCTATGACGTGAGCGAACAGTTCCAGAACAGGCTCTACGGCTATCTTGCAAAAAAAGTGAAGGAGCGCAATTATGAATGGTACGGCTATTATGACCGTGCGAATGCGTGGCGCACGAAATATATCCCCGCAAAGACCCTTTTTTATTCGCTCTACGTGCTGGCGCTGGCGAACCGCCCTGATTTGCCGACGATGAATTATTACAAAGCAAACAAAGATTCCGTTTCGCTCGATTCGCGCTATATGCTGGCGGCGGCGTATTTCCTTGCGGGCGACAAAGCCAGTTACCGTGCGGTGCTGCCGAAAGAATTTACGGGTGAGCGCTCTATGCGGGCGTTTGGAGGCAGTTTTTACTCATATATGCGTGACGAAGCGATTGCCCTCAATTCCCTGCTCGAAACCGACCCTGACAACCAGCAAATCGGTATTATGACAAAACATTTGTCTGATGCGCTCAAAAACGAACGATATTTGAACACGCAGGAAAATGCCTTTGCGCTCGTGGCGCTCGGCAAATTAGCTCGCCGTGCGGCGCAGACGGATGTGCAAGCAACGATTACCGCAGGTGGCAAACAAATCGCGCAATTTAGCGGTGCAGACGTAGTTCTAAAAGATAACATCGCCGGAGCGCAAGTATCCATCAATACGTCGGGCAATGGAACCCTGTATTATTTCTGGGAAACCGAAGGGATTTCGATGGAAGGCAAATTTGTGGAGGAAGACAGCTTTCTTCGCGTACGGAAAACGCTCCTGAGCCGCACGGGTACTCCGCTTTCACCGGACGGCATCAAACAAAATGACCTTGTGATTATCAAACTTTCGCTTGCTTCCACGAACGGCGCGGGCGTGGAAAATGTGGTGATTACGGACATGCTTCCGGCGGGTTTGGAGATTGAAAACCCTCGTATTGCCTCGCTTCCAGAGATGGCGTGGATTAAAGATAACACCGAACCAAAGCATTTGGACATCCGCGACGACCGCATCAATCTGTTCGTCACGGCGGACGGTACAACGCGCAACTATTACTACGTTTGCCGCGCCGTCACAAAAGGCACGTTCCAGATGGGTCCCGTCAGCGCCGATGCGATGTACAACGGCGAGTATCATTCGTACAACGGCGCTGGTATGCTGCGGGTGAGTGGGCAATAATTCAAGAAAAAAAATTGATTTTTAGCGATAGATTTTTAGGATGAGATGACGTATTTTATCATCTTTGGAAGACAACTATTATGCGAAACGAATTCACATCAATCATTGAGCGCGACGGCGAGCGGTTTATCGGCTATTGTCCCGAGATACCCGGAGCCAATGGTCAGGGCAAAACAGCCGACGAATGCCGGCAGAACCTTGCCGATGCTGTGGCACTTCTTCTTGAAGACAGGCGTGACGATGCGTTGAGAGGTGTTCTACAAATCAAATAATCAGTTACGCATGAAATACTTGCTTCTTATTCTGCTTGTACTATATTCTGCACCCGCGTTTGCCCAGCAATCAAGCGGCTTGCAAACTGGTTTGCAAAACAATGGGCGCATCGTCAACATCGGCACGATTCGCCTGTTGAATCAAAAATCACTCGTGAGCACAACGGCAGCCATTATCACAAACCGTGCGTTTGAGACCGATGGA
Organism: Candidatus Kapaibacterium sp.; assembly: GCA_025358765.1. Lineage (GTDB taxonomy): Bacteria > Bacteroidota > Ignavibacteria > Kapaibacteriales > UBA4661 > JANYIG01. Next base: position 2,507 of record JANYIG010000315.1, on the reverse strand, counting down.
ACCTTGATTTTGAGCGCTTCGCAAAACACATTCGCACAAGACACACTTTTAGGATGGACGCGGTTTATTCAGCATACAGCCCCGGACAGCGCTTCGCAACTCATTCCGCAGATAACATATTCTAACCTCGCGTTTTCCGGTCGCACGCGGAAAATGCTGGCGCTCCGGCAAAACCTTGTTGTGCTTGATTCACTCTTTACGGATTCCACGCATGTTCGCTTAGAACTGAGGCTGGATGCGGATATTGAGGCACGAGGTGGTGTTTTACACAATGGCAGTATCAATCCCAATCCTCTAAACCGTAACGGGCTTGTACGCCTGAACGGAAGCCGTTTGCAGACGATTGGTGGAAGCGGTGTTTTCAAGGAGTTAGCTGTAGATAACCTCAACCATGTAAGTGTTGTGAACGCCAAAAATCAAGCAGGTTTTCACGTGGAATCAGCTTTATATCTTGTGCGCGGCGAGTTCCGTAATAGCGCGAGCAATACCTTTGCACTTGGCGATGAAGCGTTGATTGTCCGCTCAAATGGTTCGTCGTTGCTCGCAGAACCAGCGTTTGGCAAACAAGTCACCGTGCGCTATGTGGGGCGCGACGGCATGACTTCAACGGGTGAATTGCCGCTTGATAGCACACGATTAAAAACGTTAGAAGTGCTGAACATTGGCGGTGTGCGGCTTGGAAAGCATATTACAGTCAATGATTCGCTTGTTGTTGGCTCGCAGATGGAGATGGGAAGCTATGTTTTAACCTTCAAGGGCGTGAATGCCCGTGCCAATCCGATTTTCACGAACGATAGTTGCGAGATTACAGGCTCCGTGCGGCGTTCGGTGGAATTAGATACGCTTCCACGCCTCTTCAACAATCGCCACACGTTCGTACAACTTGCTAATCCTCCAAATCCCGCATCGCAAGCCGCATTCCCGCTTCGTTACCTTACGCTCCGTATTACGCCCAACATACAGCCGGAACCAGACGCAAACGCCAGTAAAATCCGGCGCTCTATCGTTGTCGCGGCTTCCGACGCTCGTTTTCAACCCGTTACACTTGATTCCACCTACATCGTTCGCATCGGCTACGGATGGCGTACACAGCCCGCAGGCGAGACAAACGGCTTGAACACAAGCAAAGTTCTGTTGCAGCGCTGGAACGATGCACAAAAAAACTGGCTCACGGTGGGCGTACCGCTCAACCGACGTGGCGCGTGGAATACTGCATCGGATGGCGGGTTCTGGTTGCGCGGTGTGACGGATAGCGTTCGTGCGTCGTCGTTGGCGGGATATTTTGCGCTTGGCGTGGATAGTGATTTTGGGTTGCTTCCGCCAACATTTGTGAGTATTCGTGCGGTGTTGGAAGGCGCGTATATTCCCACAACCGACGGACAGATGTACAACGAACTGCAACGCCAACGCTTGATTCCAAGCGTTCCGCCAAATGTTCATCCGTTTTCATTATTGCGTGGCAATCGTCCGCAGGTAGCACAAATCCCTGATTCGACGGTGGATTGGGTTGTTCTGGAACTGAGACGGAGCCTCATACGCGGAGCAGATAGCATCATACCGATTCTCGCATTTCTTTTGCAAAGCGGCGCTGTGAAAGACGTGGAAGGCTCATCGTTGCTTCGTTTTCAGCGTTCTGTTGATGACACGGTGAGTGCGTATTACGTTGTGCTCCATCATCGTAATCATCTGTCCGTAATGACCGCATCAGCACTGACGTTCAAGCCAAACGACACACTGCGTGTTGATTTTATGAATCCACAAACGGTGCTTGGTGGCACGACGGCGCTTACGTTTTTGGGTGTCTCAGCTTCTGGAAAGCGCATCTTTGCTGCATCTGCGGGCGATGTGGATGCAGACGGCACGATTGGGCGTGCGGATTACGATAATTCGCCCGCTTCGGTGTGGCAGCAAATCTTGTTGGAAGGTTATCTGAGCGCCGACACAAATTTGGACGGTATTGTCACCACAAACGACGCAAATGTTAGCTGGAATAATCGCGGCAAAGCAAGTGTTGCTCCCGTATTGGTGAAAAAACTGAGGTAATCTATGACGAGAATTTGTGCCTATTTGATGATTCTCATTACGCTCGCTGCACTCAGCACACCAGCGTTTGCACAGCCGCGCACGGACGATACGCTGGTGACGCACATACTCGCAAATGTCATCGTTACGCCGCCAAACGTGATAGAATGCGACATCCTTGTCAAGAATCTTTCCGACAGCTGGCGTTTGTGGGCAAATGGAACATTCTCTATCGCAGTTTCTGGCGCAAATCTCCTAAAAGCCAGTATCAACATTGATTCTACGGCATTGCCCCGTGAGGACGACCGCCCCGCTCCGGCATTACAACGTCGTAACGGCTACACGCTGCAAACCCGCTTGAATGCTGAACGTTCGCAGATAGCGCTTGCGGTGATAGGTCCAGACGATGCTGCACGGTGCGTGGCGTTGAAGCAAGGTGATTCTTTGCTTGTGGCGAGGCTCCGTATCACGCTTGCCGAAAGTAT
>JANYIG010000309.1 GCA_025358765.1 Candidatus Kapaibacterium sp. | reverse complement strand
CTTGACTTCACTGACAGAAGCAAGGTCATTAGCAGGAACATTCACAAGCGAGACTTCGTAGAGGTGGAGTTTTTTCAGCAAGCGCCCGTCTTTCACAGGTGCTGCATCAAGCACCCTGTAACCGATGGACATTTTCACGGACTTGCCCCGTGCAAGACGCTCTTGCGATACCGTCCGTGCGGCTTGTGAACGTTCATCGCTATGAAACTCGCCTTCAATAAACAGCCCTTTTGCGTCCTCGTAAGCGTTGTTTATTGTTGCGACTGGCAGCCCGTCCCAATCGTGATTGACCGCCACAAAGCCATCCCGCAGGAAATCTTGCAAGGTATCTTGAAACGCTCCTTTTTGTACCGCCTCTCGCACGTTGTCGAAATTCCCGAACGTGCTTGCATACCCCGAAAACCCGCCACCGCCCGCGTCGTTCATTTTGAACTCCGCAAGTTCAACGGTTTTGCGTTGGATTTTCATAGTCGTGGTGAAAAATTTAAAACAAAAAAAGGGCGCAACCCTCTTGTATCCTGCGATACACTTGGTTGCGCCCTGCGTGGTTTACATGAAATCGTGCGTGGCTTGCGTCTTAGTTAGACGCTATGTCATTGCTATTCTCTCAATTTCTCTGTTCTGGTTGCACCATCACAACACGGCAAATTTCTTGTAATTCCTGAAATGCCCGTTGTGCTATTTCTTTCTTAATCATTGCGTCTTTCACATAGCCTATCCACAATTCTACCGTGCTGTGTTGCTCTGCACATTCCTTTCGTAAACGCACAATCTCAGAACCCGCAGCGCCGAGCGTAAACAGCATAACGCCAATAACGGCAAACAAGATATATGCAAGAGTATTCATACGGAACGAAAGTTGTAGCAATGATGTAGCGCAAATATACACATTTCTTTCCTTGCTTGCAATAGTCTCATTCGTCCCTCACCGGAAACAACACACATCGGCAATTACAATCCTCCGATGCAACGCCAAACCCGCCAGGATGCTGTGCTTTGTCGCCGCTTGGCGTGGTGAAAAAACCGTCCTTATCCGCAAACTCACCGTCAAGCGCCCTGTGCGATAATCGTACTTTTGCATCCCGTTCTGTGAGCCATTGCGTCTTGAATCCTAATTGTGAGAACACCGTTTCTTGCGCCTTGCCGTTAATGAACGTTGCTGTTGTCGTAGCAATACGTTCAGCTCTCCATGCACCCGCGCTTGCATATTCGCTGAATTTCTGGCTTATCAACGCTTTCAATTCTTCTTTCGACTTGTCCGTATTATTTTTCAGCAAGTCCGTCATATCTTGTTTCAACGTGTTACCGATGGGCTTAATAGTCTCGATGGTAGCGCTCACCGCCGCTCGTATCACGTCGTCAAACTGGCTTCGTACATCATTCCACGATTCGCCCAAATCCGCAACCGCTTCTTTCATCGAGGCAATAATAGCTTGCTTCACGCTATCTTGCAATTCCGTTGCCAACGCATTGACAATAGCCGAAGGATCGAATAAGGCAATAACGCCCTGTATGCCACTTGCTCCATCTACTTTCGATATGATGCCCCGCTCCAACGTCGCAAAAACCTTTTCAATAGCGTTTTGCAGCGTCGTGGCTGCGTCTTTCATCACCACGTCGTACTTCTGCCAGTATTTCATTTTCACTTCGTCTGTAGCGCCTTGCTCGCTTTCGTTCTCAAACAACTTGTACGACGTTGTATCACCTTCTTTCAACAACTTAGGCTTTTTTTTTATCGCTGGTGGTGGCGCTGGTGACGGTTGTAGCTGATATTGAAATGCGTCACCGTTTTCGACTTCTGGCAATCCCAATTTTGCCCGCGCTTCGTTCAATGTCATAATGCCGGAAGCGTAGGAATCTTTCGCTAACACTTGCAATTCTTTCGTATCGTCGTGCAATGAAGCCACGTGCGTAAGGTCGTGCTTGAATGTCAACTCTGCGCCGTCCTCAAATTCAGGGCGCAACGATTCTTCCACTTGGTCAGCAATAAGTCTCCACATCGGTACAAGCGTGTACTGCGTGAACGCTTTCATTGCTTGCTCGAAATTGCTGTACGTAGAATGCTTCAATCCCGTGTACAGCCCAGCAAGCATCGGTGGTACGCCAAACGCTCCAGCGATTCGCGCCTCTGGTATTGTTGCCAACGTCTCCATATTCAATTCTTGAAGGTTCAACCCAAGCCGCTCTACCGTCACACCACCCTCCAAGAACATCGGCGCTCCAAAGTTTGCACCACCAAAGCTATTCTTGAATGATGCTTTCAACCGCGAAAGCGTGTCCTCAGTGAATTGCACATCTGCTGGCGCTGTGACAATGGTACGAGGCATAGCGTCGTTTTTTAGCAACGAAGCCACGTATTTCATCGCCTGTTGTGTAGCATCTGTTTCGGCTGCTATAGCCACCAACGGCGATAACGCCAACACGTTATCCGTCATGTTCACAGAGTTCCATTTCAGATGCACAACCTCTGACGGTGCTACCTGCAATCCGCCCGTATTCAGGATGTTAATATTATACCCTGCTATTCGTTTTCCATACGCCCGCAATGGAAACACTTGCCCCGCGTGTAACGGCAGAAACCCAAGCAATCGCCCGTCTTTTGCGCGAATCTTATACCAATAACAGTTTCCACCAACAGCGAGATAGTAGATTGTGTACAGCGCCATTTCCGCTTCCGAAAGCGCTTCGTCTTCGATGCCCATCATTTCAGGATTGTACGGCAATGACAACAACTGCCGTGCCGGATGCTCTGGAAGCTCCACGCCCGTTTTCCGGTCATACACTTTCAACGGCGGTTCGGGAAACGTCCTCGCCAACACGGACAGACACGCAAACACCACGCTGTTGAACTGAGCGGTTTTAATGGCGTTGTTCCAATTAAGCGGGTCGTACTGCTGCGGTATCCAACCAGCATCGAACACGTAATAGCCGCCGCCGTCTTTGCGCCGTGCGCCACGTGGCTGCGCGGTCTTGTTGCCGCGCAATAGCTCTTGTATCCTATCCGTGATGCTTCCCATTGTGGTAATAATGGTGAGTATATTCTATTCGTTCATATCAATATATCGTACTTCTTTTCGCTGGTTCATTGCCGCGTAAGCGTAAGCACAAGCATCTACGCAATCGTCATGCTCGCCTTGCGGAAACGAAAGCAGCTCTTTCTCGAAATAATCCGGCAATGACCGTGCATGTATCACAAGCCCTTGCTCGTACCGTGCTTGCAGCGCTTGAAACCTCACAACCTTGTTTTTGTCTGGTCGAATGCCACGCACGTTCAATGCAGTGCGTCGCAATAGCTCTTGCACAGCAGCCGCTTGATATTGCGTCTGCTCTACGAACACTTGTTGCACTTGCCATTTCGTGCAGATAGCGTTAATGAACGAAAGCGCTCCGTGAAAACTTAACCGTTCACGTGCCACGTCAACAACGTAGATACAGCCATTTGCGTCTTTCCCCATAATCGCTACGGCTGTATAATCTGCCGTTTCTTTTTCCGAAATAGCAAGGTCAACGCCCGCAAACAGTTTCAAGCCTTCCGGCACTTCGCCGTATTTCAGATGCTCACGCCGTACAAGCGTTCCCGACGATTCCACGAACTCTGCCAAGTATTCTTGTTGAAACACAACCAACGGTAACATCACTTTTGCCGCTGCTACTTCGTCCACGTCAATGTAAGGGTTCGCCGTTGTCGGCATTTGCCACGATTTCCACAACTCACTGACGTTCTGTTGATTGAACAGTTCATGGAAATAATTCATGCCCTTTGGCGTGGAGCCAAACCACGCATTGCCTCTGTAATCCGTCAACGTCGGAAAAATGGCTTGTTCCCATGCTTCCTGTAAATTCCGAATCATAGCCGCTTCATCCACAAACACCCGTGCATATTTGCGCCCACGAATCGAATCGAAACTGTCCGCACTCCAGAAATCCAACGTACCGCCGCCCTTGAAAGCAATATGCTTTTCCTGCACAGAAATGTCCTCAATGTAATCATACATAGCGTGCTTGATTTCGCGCCAAACCTCAGCCAACATCTTATACGTCGGTGAAACCCACGCAACGGGCTTGCCTTGCAACGCTGCTTCGGCTACAAGCATTTGCCCGAACCGTGTCTTGCCGCACCGTCGGCCCAAACACAACACATTGAACCGTCGTTTCTCGGCATATATCTGTGCCTGCAAATGTGTTGGCGTACCAAACGGCAAATCTGCTATACCCTCGCTGTGCTGTTGTTGCGAGGCTTGCGGACGCTGCAATATCGTTTTCACGGCGTTGCGCTTCATCTGTGACGTTAATGTTTGGGCTACATTCATGCGGATTTCTGAAATGTCATTGCTTGTAATTCCGCTAATTGTTCACGTTCCATTGCTGCAAGCGTCATCCTATCGAAATACTCCACAACGGGCATAACCTCGCTTAACTTTGTAGCGCTATCCAGTAAATCGGATATTTTCTTGATTCCCTTGCTTGCAACGCTTGTATATGCCGTCATGCGTTGCTTGTATGCTTCCTTATTCACGTCAACAGTTGTTCGTATCGTCTCATTTGTAATGTGTGCATCATAGCCCTTTGCTCGCTCTTCCCAGCGAAACGCTTTTGACCACATCTTGAATGAACCGCTCGCCTTGCCACTTGCCTGCTTTTTCCTTTTAGCAGGGCTTTTTTCGGCTTTTTTCGGCTTTGCGTTTTTTGAGTATTCTCTGTACGCTGCTTCAATGCTACGCTCACGCAGGTACGCTTGAAACGCTTTGTACTGCGCTGCGGATTCGTCTTGTTGTTGCTCCCAGATATTCATAGAATTAGCTCACAATTTCCTTCAGCACGGCAACCCAAGAATCTGTGCTATTTTGCGACACTTTTCGAGTTCACGAGCATCGTGAGCGTCCAAACGGTGAATGGAATCCGCTAAGATACCTTTCGCGCGTTTCACATTGCCTGTTTGCAATGCCTCGCCGAGCGTGAGCGGTTTTGCTTGCGCCGATGGCTTTCTCTTCGATTCTTGCTCGTGTGTATCGTAGCGCAGTGTGTTCATTGAAATATAGAAACGAGGACGGCGCATTGTTCCGTGAAATGAGGAAGAATGCGCCGTGCGGGATTCAAAAATCGTGCGTGACGTTTATTGTATTTTTCTACTGTGCAATATAGCACATTTCAGGATGGAAATCAATCTGCAATCAATTTCACGGCAACGTCTCTTCCGGCATAAAGCGCAGTCCTTCTTTCCTGAGCGCCAGCGTCAACTTCTGCGCTACATCTTGCCGTAGCGGAATGCCTTTCGCCATCGCCGCGTTAATTGTATTCGGTGAAACATTCGCCTCGCGGCAGAGAGCCTCAATCTTAACGATTTTCTTGAGGCGAATCAGGTCTTGGAGGGTTAGCATAGATTAGCGTACCATTCTGGGATAGTGAGAGGCTCAATATCGCAATCGCCATATACGAAAGCGAATACCGTGCTAAGAAAAAATCCTGTGATTGCCTCTTCGTCGAACGTCTTCTTGTTCTCCTGAATTGTCAAGAATAGATTTGCAGCCCTTTTCTCGAAGTGTTGTGAAGTCTCGAAAACCAGCCCTTTTTCCAGATAGAAACGCTTAAGAAGTACAAAGAGTTCTTGCATATCTTCAAGTGTGTACGGTCTGTTTTTGGGCGCATCGGAATACATATTCCAGACGTAAGGATTCATTGGTTTCCTTGTTTTGGAAAATCCTATCCATACTTGACGCAAGTCCTGTTCCTTGATAATAGGTTCGATAATTCTCGCAACGCAAAACACAAGGTACTCTGCTTGTGTTTGAACCAAGTGATGTTGTATAGTTTCCATGATGTTTTTTTTGAAATGTGTGAAAGAAAGCCCCGCTTTCGCGGGGCGCAAAACAAATTATTTCACTTATTCTACGACAATTAAATCCAAAGAGGCTACCACGTTGATTAGATTGTTACCAGCAATAGTATGCTGCGTAACAATGTTCCCATCCCAATAGGAATGGTCTTTGCCCCATACCTTTTCAATCGCATTTTGAACTGTTTGCTTTTCGCTGTCGTGAAATTCTGTTTGCGGTTTTTCTGGACAGGCGCTCCACTCAATGTGATTGAGAACTACATTATTATTTTCAACAGTATATTCAACCGGACGGCTGAAGCGAACGAAAATAAATCTTACTTTTTTCATATATTTGCCTTTCGATAGAGGTTTTTCTATTTCAACGCCCCACTGTGATTTGTAGTTGCGTGGGGCGTTGTGTTAATTACTGTATGCAATATACAGCTTTTCTTGTGTGTACGCAATAGAAAAATAAT
>JANYIG010000266.1 GCA_025358765.1 Candidatus Kapaibacterium sp. | reverse complement strand
GAACGGTCGCGCGTTGCGGTCGCCAAAACGATGGAAATATCTTCCACCTCGGCAAGCGCCCGCGCGGTAGAAATCGTGGATTCTTGCACCTGTGTGATAATCTGCCCGATAGCGTTCGTTGCTTGATTAAAATGCTCAAACAATGTTGCCATCGCATCTTCTCGCTCTGGCATAAGGTGAACGGTCAAATCTCCTTGAGCAAACTTTCGCATTTCTACCAGCATTCGCTCTATATTGCGCTCCAAATACTTTTGTTCTTCAACCACCTCCGCCGCTGCATCTTCCGCCTGCTTTGCTAATCGGAAAGATTCTTGCTGCTCTTGCTGCACCTCGACGAAATACGTTTGCAAACTCTCGACCATTGCATTAAATGACATGCCGAGACTACCTAATTCGTCGCTATTACGCACCTGAACATGTACATTCAAATCGCCATTGCTGACTTTCTTTGCAGCGAGTGATAAATCACTAATGGAACGGACAATTGCCCACAATATCAGCATACCAAAGACGACCGTAAGAAGTAAAACAATTGCAACAACACCCAAATTTGTGTACTGGTCTTTCTTTGTAGCCTTGATGCGTTCAGCAAGAAGTATGTCCAACGATGTTAAGCCTGTTTCCCACATATCGTAACTTGCCTGAAGCGCTTTCGAGCTTGCTGTCAAAAACTGCGACGCTGCAAGTGTTACCGAATCGGACTTTATCAATGTTGTTTCGGTAAATTTGACAAACTCCTTCAGTATGCCGAGTTTTTCGCGGGAGAGGTCTTCTAAGGCGGGCTTCAGATTTGCGGTTGGATTATTGGCAAATGCTACCGTATAGTCATTTGCAGCATTGTCAATATTTGAATTAAGCAGCCCAAGCAACACAATCATCTGGATTTTTTCATCATCGCTACGTTTACCACTTGTGATGATACGCTCTCCAAGCCCTGTCACTTGATAAATTAAATCTTCTTGCTCTGGCATCTTCAACAGCGTCAAGTCCATCATGTAATACGAATCTAAGTCTGGGTCGAGAATCAGATTGGATTTATCTCCCACAAGCGATATTAAACCTCGCACATCGGCGATAAATTTTGTATGAAGGTCGTTGCTCTCTGCCGCAGAAACTGGGATGAAAGCATGTACTTTCTTCTTGACTGCTGCCCAGCTTGCTGCCAGATTAGTATATTTTTCTGTACTGGTAAATCCAGCGCCGAACTGCTCGTCTGCCTTGCCGACAAGCTCCAGTATGGAGTCTATGGAATCACGAACGGCTTTGAGTTCCGCCTTCGCCGACACCATCGCCGTTGTACTGCTTGCTACACGGTTTGCGAGTAATTTATGGTTGGGGACGTGCTGCATCAAACGTCGCATAGGTTGTAAATAGAGATCGCCCTCAAGCTCTTTTTGGGCAAAATCAATTTTTTCACTGCGAGTCGTGATGAAGAAATAGAGCAGCAATCCGATAGGAATAAGAAAGCCTACCGAGACGATGGCAAGTTTTGTTCTGATAGACATAATGGAGCAGCAATTAAAGTAAAAGATGCAGCAGGCAATCGTATAAACCATATACCCCGAGATAATTGGGGGCTTTTTCTATATGGATAGTACAAATATCGTACCACAACAGAAGATAGCAACAGAAGGCTTTCCCGTTAAAAATCCAACCCCTTCTGAATATTCTCTATTGCCTCGTAGCAGACTTCTTTATCCTGAACAATTTGCTCGAAAAACAGCCCCGTACTCGCAAACTTGCGTTCTTCACGGATAAATTTTAAAAATGACACAACAATTTCGCGGTCGTAAAGCATTCGATTCCATTCAAAGAAATGCACCTCCAAGCGTGGATGAATGTCGTCGGTAAATGTTGGGCGAATGCCGACATTAGCCATGCCATACAAGGTTTGCCCGTCAATAATAGACGACACGAGATATACGCCGTTTTTCGGAAGAATTTTGTGCGTATCTGTTGGCTGCACGTTTGCCGTCGGAAGCCCAAGTTTCCGCCCGCGCCCGTCGCCCTCAACCACTTTGCCCGCGACAAGATATGGATAGCCAAGCATCGAATTAGCGTACGCCATATCGCCACTATGGATTGCTTTGCGAATCTTTGTACTGCTAATTGTCTCGTCGCCTTTTTTTAGAACAGGTGCGTGCTCGACGGTAAACCCAAGCTCTTTGCCGAGATTTGTCAACAGCTCCTCGTTGCCTTGACGGTTATTGCCAAACGCATGATCGTAGCCGACAATCATATGTTTGAGTCCAATTTTTGTCACCAAATAATTACGGATAAAGTCTTCCGCGCTTGTTTGGGCAAATTCTTTTGAGAACGGAATCACTAATAATCCGTCCAGACGAAGCTGATGTAGCAAAAAAATACGCTCTTGAATGGTGGTCAAAAGCTCTACAGGCGGACGGTCAGGCTTTTGTAGGATAATTTGCGGATGCGGATGGAACGTGAGCAAAAAATTCCGTGCGCCCTGTTCTTTCGATCGCTCTTTGAGCAAGTTAATAATCGAAATATGCCCTTTGTGCAGACCGTCAAACGTGCCGATAGTCAACACCGTATTGGTATCAAAAGGGATGTCGTCAAAAGAATGATAAACTATCATACGACTTCGTAAGGGAATAAAGAATAGTGGGGAACTATCACCAATGAAAACGGTTGTTTATAGCACGAACCAACTGCACAAAGCGCCAGATTTTGTCACCATTTGGACCAAGTTGCCGTTTAATATCGGCATCAATCAGTTTCGGGTCACCAGAAGCAAGAATACGAGGGTCAATCAAAAACATAATGGTGTGCTTTTGTGTTCCCTTTTTCACCGTCAACCCTTGTCGGTACATCGCAAACATGATTCTATCGGTTTGCACTGCTGAAAATTTCTGAATCTCTAATGCCTTCAACAATCCGTTCCATTCGCTTTTCTTCAGTTGAGCGTCAATAACATTTTCTTTCTGCTTATCCTTTTCAACTAATACACGGCGGTTAAACTGCATCACACCACCCTCACGAATCGTGAGTAGCGTGGAAAAAGCAGCACCCATCCCGCCTGCTTCGTTGCGTGTTTCTAATAATATTTCTAATCCATCATATAATTCAGGTTCTGGAGCCGCCTGCTGTACGGCTGCTGTATCCTTTACGGCTGGTGGCATTTGTGCTGGTGATTGTACACTATCTTGCTTCATAGCCGGCTGTTTTGAAGGGGTTTGCCCATAAAGTTCAGCCTTGGAGTATAAACAACTCGCCCAAACAAGCAGCAAAAATATACAAAATGTTCGCATGATAGAAGAGAGAATATCGGTGATACTGTGTGAAAAGAAGGGATTCATTTATGTCACTATAGAAAGGGGGTTGTAGATTTTTTATTGGCAACATAATCCGCGAGGTCAGTGATAGTAATGGCATCATTCACCGAATATGCACCAATGCTTGTCCGCCGAAGAGCGCTTAAATACGCACCGCAGCCAAGCCTTGCTCCGATATCCCGCGCCAATGAACGAATATACGTGCCTTTCGTGCAATCCACCCGTACTGTAACAAATGGCATGTTTATCTGCTCAATTAAAATATCGTGAATCGTCACCACGCGGGCTATACGCTCAACTTCTTGTCCTTTCCGGGCGAGTTTGTATAGCGGCGTACCGTTTTTCTTGATGGCGGAAAACATCGGCGGTATCTGCTCTATCGTTCCGACAAACGCTTTCACTGCTTCACGAATCGCTTGTTCCGTTATGTACTCTATCGGCATGACATTGTCTTCGGGAGCTTCGGAATCGTCGGTGATAGTAGTTGCACCAAGTTTGATGACTGCGGTGTACGATTTATGTTGGTCTTGGAATTGCGTGATGGACTTGGTGGCTTTGCCAAGGCAGATGATGAGCAAGCCTGTCGCGAGTGGGTCGAGTGTTCCGGCATGACCAATTTTCTTAATGCGCGTGATGCCACGGAGTTTCGCCACAACATCGAACGATGTCCAATCTAATGCTTTATCAAAAAGCGCAACCCCACCATCGG
>JANYIG010000260.1 GCA_025358765.1 Candidatus Kapaibacterium sp. | reverse complement strand
AGTTTGTGGAGCTGAATGGAACGATTCAGAACGCATTAGGCACAAAAAGCGGCAAAGCGCAAGAACTTGAAAAAAGTACTGCTAAAGGAAAAGAATTTGAAGAGCTGCTTTACCCGGCTTTTGTTAAGATAGCAACCGGTCTTGACGATATTGCGGAAGACGTTAGAAATAAGCCTGGTAAGGGAGTACCCGGTAAAGATAGGGCTAAGACGGGTGATTACACGCTCATACTTGGTGAGGGTTCGGGAGCACCTTCGCAGTGTATTGTTGTCGAGGTGAAAAACGCCCAAAAATATTCATTAAGGGATGCCATAGCAGAACTCAACGAGGCAAAAATAAACCGCGAAGCACAGGCAGGTATCTTTATTTTCGAGAAAACTGTTGCCCCACGGGAGCTTGGAGAGTTTATGATATCTGGCAATGATTTTTTCGTCACTGTCAGCAAAGAGGCAATGGAAAATGAAGAGCCAGAAGCCCTGTTTTATTTTCGCGCAGCATATCTTATTTGCCGCCGAATGTTAGCAAAAAGCTCACTCCTACAATCAGGACAACAAATAGATACCGAGTCTATCAAACAAGAACTAAAGATTCTGCAACAACTTAATACGCAACTTGCAGAGATAAAAACAAAGACAAAAACGTTACACAGCACTGCAGATGCGATTGAAAAAGCAACTACCACGATAGAATCAACATTGAAATCTGGTCTGGATAAGACACTCCAACTCATTGAAAAATAATCTACGCCGAGAATTGAAGGCGTAAAAAGCGAATCTCATGCCCCACCCTCTCCCTGACAGGTGCCACAACACCAGCAGCAGCGCCGAGCGGCATAGTTTCAACCTTCTGAAGGCGCACGCGCCGGAGGATTGGATTGTTCTGCATTCCCTAAAACTCGACAGGCGCGAACGCGAGATAGATTTTGTCGTGCTTGTGCCCCATCGGGGCGTGGTGTGTTTGGAGGTGAAAGGCGGGCAGATTGCCTACGACAGCCGCCCGAATCTGTGGACGAGCAAAGGCACAGACGGCACACCGCACAAGATTGATGACCCTTTTTTGCAGGCAGAAACCGCAGCCCGGGCGCTTATGGACAGTGTTCGTGCGCTTGCCGGCGGTAATTTTGCAAGCCTTCCCGTGAGCCATGGTGTGATGTTTCCTGATGTTACGCGGCTTCCCAATGCAATGGCGGAGCGGGAGGGCTTTCGGATATGGTACACCAACCCCGACCGTACGCAACAGCGCACCGCGACTGACCTTGTGGCATACGTCACCGCCCTCTGCCAGCACACGCAAACGCGCTATCCGCATCTGCGGGCGGACAGCTTCACACCCGACGAAGCCCGTCGTTATGCGAAGCTGCTGCGTTCCGATGCCGTGTTTGAGCGCAATTTATGGGATATTGCCAAACTCACCGAGCGTGATTTGGAGCGAGCTTTGACCGTGCAGCAGCGAACAGTCACAAATTTTATTCGTGCCAATCAAACTATGGTTGTGCAAGGCGTTTCCGTCGGATGCAAAAGGCTTGCTGCTTGCTTCCATTCGTGATAATAATCCCGTCGTGTTTTACGAACACAAAGGGTTGTACCGCAAAATCAAAGAGGACGTACCCGAAGGCGAATATTTTGTACCGCTTGGAAAAGCCCGTGTGGTGCGTTCAGGGCGAGACGCTTCCATTATTGGGTACGGTTCAATGGTACACGATGCCTTATCCGTAGCCGAAGAACTCAACAAAGAAGGCGTAGAAATCGAAGTTGTGGATATTCGGACACTCGTACCGTTCGACGAAGAAACCGTGCTGGCATCGGTTCGGAAAACAAATCGTGTCCTTGTAACGCATGAAGCCTCGCTCACGGCGGGTTTTGGGGGCGAAATTGCGGCTCGTATTGCCGACAAAGCGTTTGAATACCTTGATGCGCCTGTGCGTCGCCTTGCTGCATTTGACGGACCAACGCCATTTGCACCGACCCTTGAACAAGAAGTCCTGCCGAATAAAACAAAAATGCTTGCGGAAATGAGGCGGTTGTTGGCGTATTGAGACTTGTTTAGTTTATAAGTTTATCTGCTCCGAAGCGCGAGATTTGTCGTAGTTACGGCACTTTGGTTGGATGATGGAATAACGTTAAACTGCCTCATCAACGTTTGAAGGTTTTCCGTTAAGCTTCCTAATTCTGCGGCTGTAATAGCAATTTCGCTGATTGACAAAGCTGTTTGTACTGTAACTTCATTGACAATAATATTCAAACTCTTTGAGACTTCATTGCTTGTAGTAGCCTGCTGTTCGTTCGCTGCGGCTAGTTGCGATACGATGGTAGCAACTCTATCTGTTTTGACGATGATTTCTTCGAGCGCCTCCGACGTATTAGCGGCAAACTGACCGCTTTCGTTGACGATGGCGGTTCCTTTGTTCATGCTCATCACCACTTGCTCGGTGTTTAATTGAATGGTGGTAATCGTGCGACTGATTTCTTTGGTAGCTTTTTGCGTCCGCTCTGCGAGCTTGCGTACTTCATCCGCGACTACAGCAAAACCCCGCCCTTGCTCGCCAGCACGGGCAGCTTCGATAGCGGCATTCAGCGCTAAGAGGTTCGTTTGGTCGGCTATCTCCTCGATAACCTGCACAATTTCGCCAATCTGCTCACTCGAGCTTCCCAATTCCCGGATACGCTGAGCGGATTCAATCACCACATTCGATATTTCACCAACATTTGCTATCATACTTTTGATTACTTCGCCACTGCGTGCAGCATCACTTCTTGCCTGCTCTGC
>JANYIG010000241.1 GCA_025358765.1 Candidatus Kapaibacterium sp. | reverse complement strand
GTCTGCCTCGAATATGCTGACATTAGCGAACTGGTAGTATTCAAGTCTGCCAAGATATTTCTTGAGGTCAAAACTGCTTTGCGCTTGCGCTTCAACGCCAAGTAGCAGCGTTGCGAGCAGTAATGTTATTCTACCCAAAATTCGTTGCATAAAAACTCTCAAAAAAATTGTAGTTCTGCGTCCTTTTGGGAACGCTATGAATTGCGTAGATTTGTTGAAACCAATTGTGTTGACAAACTTTCTCCGTATTGGTATGCAACCCGTTCACACATTTTCCTCGAAACAGCAACACCTGTTGCATCGCATTAAATCTGCTGTTCTGGCAGTGGAGCCAGGTGCAGAGGTATATTTGTATGGCTCACGGGCTCGCGGTGATGCTGCTGACGATTCCGATTGGGACATACTCGTTATTCTGGGTGATGAAGTAACAGCAAGGCGCAAAATGACTATCTGGGATGCCCTCTGCGATATTGAAATCGAAACTCGTAGTATTATCACTGCAACCGTCAAAAACCGTGAAGATTGGTCAGGAAACAGGTTGCTGCAAGCCACGCCGTTTTATCAAAACGTCAGCCATGATGCTGTTTCACTGTAATACTTCAACTACTATGACTGATGATGCTAAAGAAATTATTCGCCATCGTCTGCACCGTGCAGAGGATGCCTTAGCCGAAGCCGCGTATCTACTACAGGGAAAGTATATCAACAGCACGGCGAGTAGATGCTATTATGCTTGTTTTT
Source organism: Candidatus Kapaibacterium sp. (assembly GCA_025358765.1). Taxonomy (GTDB): domain Bacteria; phylum Bacteroidota; class Ignavibacteria; order Kapaibacteriales; family UBA4661; genus JANYIG01. Next base: position 1,645 of record JANYIG010000241.1, on the reverse strand, counting down.
ACGCCGTTTCTGCACTCTTGCTTACCAAAAACCTTTCGTCAAAAACGCATAAAGGCATACGCATTCTGTTAAATGAACATGTTATTACATCGGGGTTGATGCCTATTTCTGCAATGAAATTCTATGCAAGGCTTTTTGCTTTTCGTCAAGAAGGCGACTACGAAGATTTTCCTGATATTTCTGCCGAGACCGCATCAGAACTGATTGCACAAGCAAAGGAATTTGTGAAAGAAGCATCCCTGCTTACTCTCCAAGCTATAGAGTAACATTGTATTCCCATTTTATCCTCACCACCCAATCACCAGCCTCTTCCCTTCCGGTGTTGCTCGTAAACGAGCATCCAACGCTATGCGATGCTCCATCATTCTTCCCAATGCATCCAACAGTTCTTCTCTTGATGGCATGTCCAATAAATATCCCCTTGCACCCGCCGAGAATACTTCCTGTACCAGAGAAATTGAAAGCGTTGAAGCAATCACAAGAATATGTAAATGTGGTGAGGCTATGGCTGCAAGCCTAACGCACTCGATTTGCTGTGTATCGAGTTGACTGAAATACCCTATCATCACATCTGGCACAAAACGGCGGACAGCATCTTGGATGTTATCGAACGTGTGCATACGAGCCACCACCTGCATTCCAAGACCGTTAAAGACAAATTGCTCCATTGCCTGGGCAACCAGAACGGAATCCGAAACGAGCAGAATCGTTTGATTGTGAAATGAGGGGCTTGTGTTCATATCTTTTGATGATAACTGTCGGTACATCATCTTCAAAACCAGAAATCATCTATAACGATGAGGCTTTGAAGCAATAGTTATGCTACAAAAGTACAGGAACGATGGTGAGGAACATATAGGCAGAAACCCCTAATTTTTTGGGTAAAAATTAGGGGTAAATACCTATTGTGTTGGAAGATTTTCTGAAGAAAGGCAGTGTGGAAGCGGTTTACCAGCCTTGGTTGTGGACGTAAATGGCAAGTTCTGCGGCGTTGCTCACGTTCAGTTTTTTCATGGCGGCTAAACGGTGGTTTTCAACGGTACTTTGAGCGCAATTAAGTTCGTTGGCAATTTCTCTTGAGGTCTTTCCTTGCGCTACTAATTTCACAATGTCCAATTGGCGTGTGGTTAAGCGTGAGCCTCCAGCTTCTGGCTCGTCTTCAAGAACTTGACGAACGGCTTTCGAGACAGGGCAAAAATACTTTCCCCCTGCTGCAACGGTGCGAATTGCATCCAAAACTTCATTCTCGCCAATTGCGCCCTTAACAAGATAGCCACGTGCGCCAGCAGCAATAGCATCGTTGATGTATCTCGTTTGTTCATGCAGACTAAGCATGATAACCATCGGCTTCCATACTTCGGAAGCAAATGCTTTTATCTCTTTTAGCACCTCAATACCGTTTTTATGTGGCATATCAATATCTAAAAGGATGACATCGGGTTTTAGGGTTGTAGCAGCTTGTAGAGCTTCTTTTGAGTGAGTTATTTTCCCAACCACGGTAAATTCATTTGGTCGAGCAGCAAGAATTGTACGAATACCATCCACAAAAATAGGCTGGTCATCAATTAAAAATACGCTAATTGGCATAATTGTGTTGATTTAAGCGTGAAACACTGATGTAAAAATCAAAATTTTCTTACTAAAA
>JANYIG010000234.1 GCA_025358765.1 Candidatus Kapaibacterium sp. | reverse complement strand
CATTTCCTTGATGAATTTTTCAAGAAAACGGTACGTCGTGTCACGCGTCGGATCCATGATAAATTTCCCGCCAAACATCCGTTCCATGCTGTACGTGCCTGTCGTTCCGCTTGCAATCTCAGGATGCCCTACAAACCACGCCGTTGCATGACCGGGCATATCGAACTCCGGCATTACGCGGATACCCAATCCATCGGCATACGTCACAACGTCGCGTACTTGTTCTTGGGTGAAATATTTCCCATCGGAACCAAATTGATGCAAGCGAGGATACACCTTACTTTCGATGCGGAACCCCTGATCGTCACTCAAATGCCAATGCAAAACGTTTAACTTCACCGCAGCCATCGCGTCAAGCGTCCGTTTAATGTGGCTCGCGTCAATAAAATGACGACTTATATCAAGCATCAATCCTCGCCACGCAAAACGCGGACGGTCGTTTACTTCCACGCAGGGCAGATAATATCCTGTTGCGTCTGCATCCACAAGCTGTAAAATTGTCTCAATGCCGCGCAACAAGCCAATGTCTGTTTCAGCCGTGAGCCGCACTTGCGTTGGTGTGATGTTCAGTTGGTAGGATTCATCTTCGCCAAGTTCCACCTTGCCGGCACGTTTACATGAGAATACAAATGCCGCCGAAGCATTGGTATCGCTTGGTTGGACGGCTTCTTGTTTCACAAACCAGATTGCATTACGCTCGCCCAAACTTACGCGGTCACTCAAACGGCGCAAAAAGCGCGTGGCTTGTGAATAGATGCGATTTTCAGCCTTGCCAAGCACAGAAACGGTTTGGTCGGTGGCAAAACGGAACGTGCCGGTTGCTATCTTCAATTCCGCCGGAACGGGCATTAGGTTGAGCGTTGGAGGAATTTGAGCAAATGTTTGTGACGCAAGACAACAAGCGGCAAGCAGAACAATAAAAGATTTCATTATGATAGCGGGATAGTCAACGAGAGCTTAACGCGATACAAATTATTCATACCGATGCGTTTGGTAGTTGTGCGTAGTGAATATACACAATCCATGCCAGAATGTCTCGCGCCAAGTGGGCAGCCCGTAGCAGACGGTAACGTCGGGCTTTGTACACTTTTCCTGCTCTTCCATCGTACTCTTACTTCACCGTGCGATAAGCAATACTGCATTTCCCTTTCCGGCTGGATTACTCACAACAAGCGTGTACGCTCCCGAAGGCAGATGGCTCACCGGCAGGGTTTCATCATAGTATCCCGGCTTTTGGTAGTGTAAGGATTGTTGAAGAACAACGTCACCCATCGCATTCACAATACGAAGCAACACGCTGCCTGCCTGCTCAACGTTCATTCGGACAGTAACGGTTTCATTGACGGGGTTGGGGATAATCATGGTCGTATGCGGGGCAGCGGTGCCGGAAACGACTGTCATGCCGACGTTTGCTTCCTGCTGAACGCCCAGTGAAGCGGTCTGCCCAGACGCTGAAAGCGTGATAATGCCAGCGCGGGCGGCACCGGAGGAATTTGCGGCGACATCAAACCGTAAAGAGTCATTGATGGAGCCAGTGATAGTGTTGAGCGTCATCCATGACTGATTCGCCGTGGCTGACCACGCCACATTCGCCTTCACGGCAACAGTAACGCCATTTCGCCCTGCTTTCGGAACGGCAATGCTTGCGGGCGAAACGCTGAGCATCACTGCCTGCCCTTGCTGCGTAACGCTAACAGTTCGTAGAAGACCGCAGCCGGAAACACTGATAGTCGCCAATCGTGAGTTTGTACTGGTGTTAGCCTGCACAGTGCCGCTCAGCTGTCCGTTGCCCGTGCCTGCGGACGTGGTTACTTGAAGCCAAGACTGATTGGAGGATGCTGTCCATGTCCCGTTCGCACTCACGCTTATACCTGTCAACGCCCCGCCAGCGGCAGCAATACTTAAAGCCGTAGGACTAACCGATAACTGCGGTTCTGCTCCCTGCTGCGTGATAGTAACGGTTTGCTGAAGACCAGCACTTGTAATAGTGATGACAGCCTGACGTGAACTTGTGCTGGTATTGGCTTGTGCGGTGGCGCTTATTGGAGCGTTGCCCGTGCCTGCGGACGTGGTTACTTGAAGCCAAGACTGATTGGAGGATGCTGTCCATGTCCCGTTCGCACTCACGCTTATACCTGTCAGCGCTCCGCCGGCAGCACCAATGCTCAAACTCGAAGGGGTAACTGATAACTGCGGTGCTACGACGGTAGCGGGAATACTATTCGTCAGCGCCCGCGCAAGTTTACTCCAATTTGTCGGCGTGTCTCGAAGACCGATTTTTGCCTGTTCGATGTGGACAAAACGTCCGGTGGGCGCGGTTGCGCTTCGCGTGCAAGGGTCAGTGCTGTTGTTGAGCAAACGCCCCTGCATGTTCGTTGTGCCTGTAAGCTGCGTCCACGTGAGGTCAATGTGGGCGACTTTGAAAGTAAGGCTTGCGTCAAATGCCTGTAGCTGTTGCTTGACGAGCAGAGCGTAATCCACCAGTGGCGGAACGGGCGCTTGTTGTGTGCCATTGCCGATAATCACATCCGGCTCTCCGGCTCCTTTGTCAAAGCCATGCACGGAAATAATGATGGGATTGATAAGGCTTGCAATCGCAACTTTTGTGGTAATTTGAAACATTCCGTCAATGTTGTGCGCCTGGTCCGAGCGCCGGAACGGATGCAAATTTCCGTCGGTGAAACATACCGTTGTTGTTCCGGCACACTGCGAAGCGGCTGTATCGTTGCATCGGTGCGTTCCGGCAACGCAAAACAGCACGGCACCCGTTTCCCTAAAAATCTGTGCGCCCTGCAATCCCGTGTTAAAATCGAAGACAGGATGCGGGCTTTGAATCACCAACGCCGGACGTGCGGGCGAGGGATTGACCATGTATTTACCCCAAAAGTTTATGCCCTGCCCGGGTGTGGATTTTTCCAGCACATACAATTTTTTCTGCGGTGTCGTGGTCATGTCCGTAAATTCCGTTACCTGATACCCCAACGCCAGAGCCTTTTGGTGCGCCGCCACAAAGTTAAACCGCAGCATCTCGGTCATCACGTCCGTCCACAGCGCTTGTTGCTGGGCAGACGGCGCTGCGTACCGCAGTGTACCTTGCGCGGTGATAATGTCTTTGGTGCTGTAAGGAACGATATCGCCTTGCGCGGTTGGCAGTTGGGCATGAAGGCTGTTTGCACACGACATTGCAAGCACAAGAATGCCACCAATGCTTGGCAGGAAGCGAGAGAACAAGAGTGATTTCATTGTTTTACATGTTAAAAATGATGGTAGTGGTACAAAGTACATGATTTACTGTATATTGGCAGAAATATTGTGCGTTATTCATCCTTAAAAACCTTTCCCATGATAACCGAAACGCTTGTTCATTGCTGCACTAAATGTGGCAGTTCCCATATCGTCCTCAAT
>JANYIG010000110.1 GCA_025358765.1 Candidatus Kapaibacterium sp. | reverse complement strand
CACATAAGGTTCTATCATCCTTGCTGAAAGCAGAATATTTGCAGGGAAATCAGAAAAAGCGTAAAAAAACCTTGCAAATATTTCGGGCTTTTTAGAAGTTAAGGCTTTAATCTACAAAAGCTTAATGCCTTTTTAAGGGACGATTATACTACGCCAAGGGAAATAACCCTGACTTTTTTCTCAGAAAGACCCCGTACAATGAACAGTGAAGAGAGATATCGCTCTGTAGCGTACAGAATCTTGCGCTTCTTTTTTGGTGTTCGCACAAAACAAACGCCCATAAACATGGCGCAATATAAAAAGATTCTTATTTTTCGTTATGACCGCATAGGCGATATGCTGCTGACAACGCCCGTGTTTGATATTCTGCATCGCAATGCTCCACAGGCGGAAATTCACGTTTTGGCGTCAGAGTCCAACGATTGTGTTATTCGTTGTGATAAGCGCGTCGCTAAGGTATTTCTTTTCAAAAAAAATGTGGTCAGGCTGTTACAATTGCGCCGCCAGATACGCCAAGAAAACTACAATTGTGTATTATGTTTGGTGTTCGACAAAACGAAAGACGGACTTTTGGCGCAGTTTTTATGCGGCACACGCGCCGTGCGCGTCACTGTGGCACACGAGCGGCGTTTTGAGGTATACACTCCGCTCTACGACGTGCAGGTGCCGCGCGTTCGGGGCACAATCGGGCAACTGCAAGCACACGTTGTTTGCCACGCTTTTGGCTGGCAGTGCGACCTCGATAATTTGAAGTATGAACTGGCGATATGCAACGATAGCGAACAGCGCATGGAAACATGGTTCAGAGAAACTGTGGGCGAATATGCCGCTCTTTTGCTGAATCTGTCGGCAGGTGACGAGCATCGCTCATGGACGCCGCAGAGTGCTGCAGAGGTGGCAAAATTCATCACGGTACGCTACCCGCAAACGCGCATTATTGCGCTTGCCATGCCGGCAGAAGCCGCAAAAATTCAAGCGCTGCGTTCTGCGTGTCCGGAAATTCTTGCCGCGCCGCCCACGCCGGATATTATGGATGTCATCTCTCTTGTCCGCCGTGCAGTGGCGGTCATAACGCCCGACACTTCTGTTCTTCATATCGCCGCCATTGAAGGCAAACCGCTTGTGGGTTTGTATTCGGGCATTTCGTTTGAGGAGTTATTCGCGCCCGTGCATAACTTACACGAAATTCTTCGCTCGGAAGCCGACTCTCCTGTAAGCGCCATTAAGTCGAAATCTATTATTGAGGCTTGTGAACGTCTGTTTGTGCGCACGTCTTTGGAAAAACGTTTATGCTGACACAATTTCAATTCGGCGGCGCTGGAAAGTCGCTCCAACGATCTTTGAGTGTGGCAACGCTCCGCTGGGCGCTTTGGGGCGTGTTCGCTTTATTTGCCATCGAAGCAATACGCCATCCGCTTCACGCTGATGAGGCATATATCGGCGAGTACACTTATTTTTTAGTGCGTGACGGTTACGTCCACTCCGATTTTTTTAAGGGCGAACTTCGCCAAGAAGAACGTTTTGTTGTCTATCATTATTTGTTTGTAACGGTGGGCAGCGTTTTTATTAAACTTTTTGGCTTTCACCTTTGGACGCTTCGCGCCGTATCTTGGCTGAGTTTTGGCGCTATTTGCCTTTTGCTCGGCGTGTATTCTAGTCGTCCCTTAAAAAGTCCTCAGCATAAGCGCATCCTACAAACCGCATACAATGGTCTTTGCAGGGGTGGAAAATTGCAATGTTGAAACACATAAGGTTCTATCATCCTTGCTGAAAGCAGAATATTTGCAAGGAAATCAGAAAAAGCGTAAAAAACCTTGCAAATATTTCGGGCTTTTTTAGAACTTAAGGCTTTAATCTACAACAGCTTAATGCCTTTTTAAGGGACGACTAGCGTAATCGACATCATACTTTCTGATACAGAATCTCCATTCTTCCTTATTCACCGCCCTGTAGTTTCGAGAGCAGCGAATATGCTCCTTTGACAACCACTTTTGCGTTTGTTGTGTCAAATGATGAAGGCAAGGAAACTTCCGTCCACCCACCCACCGAAGCGCCTCGCTTTACTTCCATCATTTGAAAGAGCTTCTTTCCAACG
>JANYIG010000095.1 GCA_025358765.1 Candidatus Kapaibacterium sp. | reverse complement strand
TTCGGCGCTCCTTATTTCGCAACGTTCTAAACGTACAAAGCAGATGAGGGTTCGAGGAATGGTTAGACTAACGCTCTATGCGAGATATTCAGCCACCAAAATACAACAATCCATCGAAAAACGGAGTGGCTTTTGTTGGGTAGTTGTTGATGGGTTTACGATGGTTAGATAAATCTGGAGGTATGGAGAGAATTATTCTTTACGGCTGCCCATAATATGTCAGCACTATGCGGGAATGTACACCTGTAATACCCGCTTGGTTCACTCCCCACACAACAAGCGTATTTGCGCCTTTGACGAGATGCCAACTGTAGGTATTACTTTTGTGGGTTACCGCCACGCCATTACATTCGATGGCGTAATGATCAAACCAAGGCATAGAGTTTGTAAACACCACATCAAGAATTTCGGACGGAGTCGTTGTGTTTGTATGGGTTGCTGGTTTGATGTCAATATGAACACGATTGAGTACCGGATAAACCTGACCGACGCGGCGCGTAATCTGGAGTTCCCGCGTACCGTGCTGGTACGCCAATTCTGGTTTTTGGCGAGGAGCCAGAAGATTAATTTTCGGCAGCATATCCAATGACGTTGTGAAACTCCTGTCATCAAGCGGGTAAAGCAGATGATGGAAATATTCTAACCACTCTGTGGAATTGAATATTGCAGGATTGCGCCATTGCGACGCACCAAGCGCAAAGCGGAGCGCTGGCGTTTTCGGTGTTTTTGCTATACGTATTGTTCCCGTTGCACTCGTCGTATTTATGGTGCTGTTACTGTCGTTCATAGCTGCGAAGCAATGCTCTCGAATCTCGGCAGCATTGAGTGGTACGTCCGATGATTGCTCCACCCAAATCAGATTGTTTTGCGGGTCGAGCAGCACCCACTTCCGAAGATTGTTGTTCCACACTTCTACTACAAAATGGCTTTTGCCAATACCATACGACAAACCGTCACGCCCAATCTCCACCGTCCGCGCCGGAAACCCCAATGCCTGAAGCGATTCGCACAACACCACGCAATATTCAATACAACGAAAACCCGTAAAATTTGGCTTTTTGGTTTCCTCTAATATTGCCAGCGCCGTACAGTTTTTTGCAATGCCGTAGATGGAATGCGCCCAAAGATTGTGCACCCAATTCATCACGCTCAAATGCTGTTCTGATTCCGTTTTTTTGTCCTTGATAAGCTCAGTCAATTGATATTGCAAACGAAGTTTTCGATAGGCTGGGCTGTCATATTCGCCAAATGAAAAAAGTATGGTCAATGGAATCTCTGGATTGTTCCACGTTTCCACGTCATACACTTTCATGACGGTTGCATTGTGCTTCATCGTTGCCACAATCTGCTGCGCTTGGGGTGCGGCGGACAAGGCGTGATTCGCCAACAAATGTTCTATCTCTTGCCATTCGTCATAGCCCAACGAAGCCGCATAGCGAAGCGCCTCGAATGCGGCAAGAGAATCGTTGAGATTACAATACGCAGTGCCAAGCCATTGATAGACGTACGCCCGCAACGTGGCTTTGGGTGGTGGCTGTATGGCAAGCAACTCTTTGAAATGTGGCAGTGCCTGTTGGTACATTCCCTGCGTACAAGCATCTATGCCTTGTTGCAGAAGATTCTTTACGCGGTGTTCGTATTGCTCTGTGGAATTACTATGTTTATGAAGTTCTTGAGCACTTGAACGAGTATTAAAAAATAGTGCCGTTCCGCACAACAAAAGAACAAACACAATGGTGACGTGTTTCATAGTGACTACAAATGAAATGGAATATCGTAAGCAGCTCCGAATTGATGGAATACGCACGGAGCGGCTCGTAGTGAAGAAGAAATTGCGCGATAAAAGCGGCTGTTGTGTATGGTTGATTACACAAAAGACAATACACGTGAAGAATAACAGGCGAGTCAGAGAAGAGTTACAAATGCTACATAGTGAGCATTACCGATTGCAGAAAAAGGTGGTGTTTGTAGGAAAGAAGGGATATCCGTATGACCGTTAAACACCGATGCGGTAGGGATTGTGCGAAATCCACCGAACGCATCGGCGTTTTCATTCCTGCGGAAGACTTCAGTTTTGCGTGGCATCAAGGACATAAATCATCTGGCGGATGCTGTCATCAAGGGATGAACCAGTTTGCATATCTACAACGACACCAATTTTCTCGTTGGGTTGTGCCAAAGATTGCCCTCGGAGTTCGCGCTTGAGGTCGTTGGTCAGTGTTACCATTTCTTGGTCGTTGAGCGATTTATGCAAGGTGAGTTTAACACCATACTGTTTTTTTTCAATCGTGTACATTGTGATATTCTTTCAATGGTGAATAATTCTTTTTCACCCACAAATGTACAGCGTAGGAATTACCTGAATGTAATCGTCGCATTACGATTTACAAACATCGCTTTCCAGCGCGGCTTTTATCACGTTCTTCTACGAGCCAAGGCATAATGCTGTTATTTACCATTTCCGCTAATTATACGAATGAATCTCGATACATTGACCATCCACCACACGGTGGCAGCGCAAATCTTCTTTGAACACTTGCGGCTTGATGATAGATGTTCCCAAAAGCATCCGCACACATTCCTGTGCGCCTTCGGGAATAGATGGGTGTGGGTGAATTAACTCCGAAAGCTCTTCGATACCTTTGCCCATCGAAATCAAAAGTGCTGCCGCTTGAATAGCGCTTGAAGACTGCTCTCCAACGATTCTCATACCCAAAAGTCGCATCTCGTCGTCGTCGCTCACCAAAATTTTGTAAAACCCTCGTACATTTCGCATGGCAATCGCACGGTTGATATAACTGTACTGGTACGTCGCCACGCGGTACGGAATGTTTTTTGCCACAAGCGCTTGTTCATTCGCGCCCACGCCGGAGACTTCCGGTTGCAAAAACATAATCGTCGAAATATTTTCGTAGGTCAGATGCTTCGCCCGTGGATTACAAATCGTCTCCACCACGTGCCGCCCTTCGACCTCACCAACGTTCACCAAACATACATCTGCCGTCAAATCGCCCACGGCAAAAATGTTCGAGATATTTGTCCGTCCGTCGGCATCCACATTAAAATTCCCGCTCTCCGTCATACTCAAGCCGATTTCTCGTGCGCCTAAACCATCCACAGCCGCCACGCGCCCGACAGAAATGAGTGCTTTTTCCGCAAAGAATGTCTCGGTTGAGCCATCTTTATATTTCAGAATGTATTTTACTTGTCTGTTTTCTATTGTCATGCTTTCCAACGAGGCGTTTCGGTGAATTGTTATACCGCTTCGGATAAAGTTTTCTGTCACAATCTGCGAAATATCCAGATCCTCGAACGGCAAGATATGGTCAGCTTTGTCAATAATACGAACATCCGTTTGTCCAAAATTGGAGAATACCGTTGCAAACTCGCAACCAATCACTCCCGCACCAAGCACCACGAGGCTTTTTGGAAAACTGCTCAGATTAGCAATCCCGTCGCTTGTGATAATAACGTCCTCATCAATTGGGATATTCGGCAATTTGCGAGGTTTGCTGCCCGTGGCAAGAACGATATAATCAGCGTGAATGACTGTTTTTTCTGAACCTGTATCAATCTCCACTTCATTGGGTGAGAGCAATTTGCCAAAGGCATTAATAAATTTGAAACGCTCCGGCAGCATTTTTTCAAGCTCAATGACTTGTTGCGAAAGCTGATAGTGACGTTCTTCGACGGCACTATCCACCTCTTCAATAATGCCACGAAAACTAATGGTATAATCCTTGACTGCATAGCCTCGGTCGGCAATGCGTAAGCGCTTAACGTCGCGGGAGAGCTCCCAGAGCGTCTTGGAGGACAGAGCGCCATTATAAATTGCCGCACCACCCAAAAATTGCTTTTCCACAAGCAACACTTTTTTACCAAAGTCCAAGGCACGCATCGCAGCTGCATAGCCCGATGGACCTCCGCCAATCACGCATATATCATATCTGTCCATAGCAGTAAGAACTTTCTGACGAAAAGTTTAACGATTGATGTTATTTCTTAATAATATTTCAGCTTTTTAGAATCCATGCTCATGATGTTGCTATCACCCGTCTGTATAGCGCCGATACACCGCCTCGCGGAATTGTCGCGCCAAACCCGTGTGTGGGTCTATCTCCAATGGCTCTAACAATCGGTCTATTGCCAACGACGCTTCACGCCATGTTTTAATGTGTTCCAAGTGTTCAATAACCGATTGATACTCACGTTCACTATGATGGAACACAGAATGCACTAATTGTTCCTTTAATTCAGCGCCTATAACCTCGTCAATCGCCCGCAGCGATGCGGATTCAACAGCAGATTCGGCATTGAACGACTCCTCTGCGGTATTGGCAGAAGGAACAGAATCGGACAATTCAGCAAGCACATTCTGCAACGACGAGCCACCCGGTAACGGCTCAAAAGAACTATCAACAGAAGATATATCAAATTGTGTGCCAGCATCAAATTTCAGCGGAAGCGTTGCAATGTCGGCGTATCCATCAGCATACATATCGGAACCATCAAGCTCCGGCTCGAGTTTACCGATGATGTCGCCCAATACACTCAAAAAATCGTCACGGTTCATAAAGCGTTTGTGCTCATCCTTCAGCAGCCTCTCCAATTCTTGTGCTATGGGATGAATACCTTTGTCATCCAGAAAGATAATTAGAGCCGCCGTCGGAACGGCATCGGACGGAATATCTTTGTTTGCACCATAGACCTCGTGAAAAAGCTCAAAAATCGGCTGTAAAAGCTCGATAAACTGCGCGGGTGAAAAATCAAGAATTTCCTCGTTGTCCACGCTTTGCAATACACGGTCGAACTCCACTACCGAAATTATTTCCTGCCGTGCCTCATGATGCCCATTCTGAGCGCTTTCGAGTTTTTTATTCTCTCGAACCCAGCGCTGAAAACCATCCAGCAAATATTGGTATTCTGAGAAATATTCGAGCCTGAGCAAAACTTCTTGTAACGGCTTTGTGGGTTCGCCGCGATAGATAAACCAGCGAAGCGTCGTGCGCGGGCGCAAAGCGTAATTGAACCGTGTTTTCACCGCCACGTCAATCGTAGTTGTCAAATCCTGATGGTCGAAGCGAGCACACTCCACGTAATAATGATCAGCATTGCGGAGATGATAAGACAATTGTTCATGGGTATAGTCAAAGCGGGGACTGGCGGCGCGAAGCATCTGCTGCTCAAACACCCACCACTGCACTTCCGCACCGAAAAATCGTTTGTAAAACCAATGCAATGACTTGTGTTCTTGGATTTCAAACCAATACACAAATGGCAGTTCTGACTGCAACAGTTTCGACAAATATTCTTTTGCTTTTTGTATCTCTCGCTCAAACATAACGTTTTCTATTTTCAGCTATCATCATGTTGCTGGGCAACTGTTTTACCATTCACAATATTCAACTCGTTGCTTTATCTGGCGCTGGCATACTTGTGTAAAAATCATTGTAGAAGCGCTGCATATAACCGTCAAGTAGCGCGGTAATGCGGTCGTAACTCTTTGAACGCACGATAAGCCCTGCGTGGCTTTTTTTATTTATGCGCCATACAATTTCGGGGTCGGTATATGCCGACATGTCAGGATATTCCTGCTTTGCGAGCGAAATCAAGAGTCCGCCATAGTCTTTGCGAGGTTTGGCAAATTTGTACTCCGCCACACCATAGTTGATTTCAATTTTTGCCCATTCTGCCCACAAATTTACGCCCGTTGCGGCTTCCACGAGTTCTACAATGTTCGCGCCACCCACGCGGGCGGCAGTTTCCATGAAGTAAAACTTACCATCCGCTCCTTTGATGAACTCCGTATGCGAGGCACCAAAATCCAAACCCATTGCCTTCAAAAGCGCTTTATTAACGGCATGTAGTTTCTTTTCGTCGTCGCTGCCGTAAGCAATCGTTCGCGTGGAGAACACACCACCACCTTGCATCAGATCCATCGGTGGCTTGCCATATTTGTGAACGGCGGCAAACTCTACCTTGCCAGCAAATGTAAGCGCATCCACATGGAAAATGTCGCCGACAATAAACTGCTCCAGCAAGTAATGAGAACGCTTGTCACCCATCTCCTCGAAGAGTTGCCAAAACTGTTCCTCAGACGTAATTTTTTTTACTCCAATCGCCGATGCCTCGCCGCGTGGCTTTAAAATCCACGGAAGCGGTGTACGCGCTATAAATTCGCCAATCGCTGCTTCATTGAGACAACCCACAAAATCTGGTTGGGTGATGCCGTCACCACCAGCACGGGTTCGCATAGCGAGTTTGTCGCGGAAATAGCGCGTTGTGGTCTCGCCGATACCACGTATTTGCAGGTGGTCGCGTAATATGGCGGCGGCTTCAAGGTCGTAATCATCTAACGCAACAATAGCGTTGATGCGCTCTTTGCGAGCAACATAGCTTACAGCATTAATAAGTTCGGTTCTATCCCAACGCCCATCCACTTCTCGTAGTACATATTTTTCGTCAATTGAATCGGTGGGCCACTGCACATCATCAGTACGCGGAGCCGTCAGAAGCAAAACACGGCAGCCCTGAGTACGGGATTCACGGAGAAATTCAAAGCCTTTTTCGTAACTGGTAAGACACAAAATGGTAAATTGGCTCATACATACACTCCCTGCTGTTTGGAATGACCGTAAGGAATCGGTTAGTTTGGTTCGCACACACTTCCCGCAAGATACTACCCCGAACGATAGAACAAAACATGTTTTTCACGGAAGTTGTTTAAAGTTTTTTAGCGCAGAGACGCAGAGGGCGCAGAGAATCAAGATGGAAGAATGAATATTCAAAAAAAGGATTATCGGCTCTCTATCCACCTCTGCGGTCAATCTTGAAGAAATGGCAAATATGTTCACGGAACACTCCTTAAGCAATTATTTTCTTGCTGTGCTTGGCGGCGCTGTTGCTTGTGTCCCACCTTGCGCGGCACGTTGCTGAAAATATGCCATCGTGGCTTTTACTTGCTCCGTTTTTGGGCTTCCGGCAACACCAGATGCAATCGCTTGTTTGAAGAACTCAGTCGCCTCCGCGTAGCGCATTTGATTTGCCCGCGCTAAACCGCTATTGTGATACAATGTTTGCAATTCTTTGTTTTCTGGCACAACGCTCTGATACTGCTCGACAGCCTCGTCGTACTTTTGTGTTTTTAGCGCCAGATTACCTCTGTTGATTGCCAATTGAACAAGAAAATTCTTGTTCGCCGGCTCCATTGTATATGCCTTGTCGTAATAGAATACCGCCGAATCATAACGCTGGTAAAATATTCCATGATACTGCCCCAAATAGAAATATGCAATAGGGTCGCAGGCTGGGTCGGTAGCCAAACATATCTGTAAATGCGAATATGCTTCGTCTAAATGTTGTTTGCGAATGACGGCGTTGGCATCCACTTCTGCTTTACGGAACAACAACCCCGCATAAATACATCGGTTCCGAAGTCCGTTTGGAGCGCTCTTCAGGTCGGCAGACACAAGCGAAAATTCGTTTTCCCACGCGGGGTTGCGTTGCACTGTTCGGATGGAATACACAAGCGTTATCGTGGCAATGGCAATAGCCACCAACGAACGTTTGCCAACGGTTGTAGGAAGCCATCTCCAAAGCAACCACGCCACTGCAAGCGTGGAGGCTATCGTTGGCATGAATAAAAATCGGTCGCCCATGAGCGCACCAATGCTGAACACGAGATTTGATGCAATAGAAATCGTTGCGAAATACCACCAAATACAATATGCAAGAATGTGTTTTTCTCGGAATTTGAGAACGGCAAATGCCGCTAACGCCAGATGGAAAGCCAATGAAAGCAGCGTCTGCCATTGCAACCAGCCCACAATTGGGATTTCATTGTAGCTGTAATCGTACGCTAACGTAAACGGATAGAGCGCCGAAAGTGCATACCGCCCCAATACCGCTACAGCCGTTGCATAGCGCTCCGCAGATGTCGCCCGTAAAAAAGGATTGTCAAAAATGTTAATCGCAGCACGAGAATCCAGAAAGCCCACAATCTGCGCCCGTAATAGCAAAAACGCCACCGCCACTATTGCTACAGGCAACCATACGCGTAAAATTTGGCGCACGGGCGACGGCGTAAAAAACCATGCTGAAAGTGGCAGAAGAAATAAAAACGTTATGGCAGATTCTTTGGCAAAAAACGCCAATAGCAATGCTAATGCACTCCAGAAGGAATTGATGCGGGCGGAAGATTGATTGTCGGTGCGACAAGCACGAATGAAACTGAAAAGTGCCCCCAAGGCAAGGAGCGTACAGAGCAGCTCATCACGCCCTTTGATATTTGCCACAATTTCGGTGTGCGTGGGATGAGCGGCATACATCAACGCTACAAGAAAGGACAAAAGCGGTATCTGCGATAATGACGGATGCTCTTTGAAAAGCAGTTGCAATGTGAGAAACACCATCACCACGACCGCAGCGTACATTAGCACATTGACGATATGCCCTACGGCTGGCTTTGCACCGAAAAACTGGTATTCCACCGCGAACATTACGAGCGAAAGTGGTCGGTAGCGCCCACCGCTCAAGTTGTCTTTTTCTTTGATGGCATCAAGGTTTCCGGCAAACGTACTTTTTGTCAGAATATCGGGAATACCTGCGAACCCTTGTTTGACGAATGCATTGCCTGCAACAACGAGCTTATCGTCCAGCACATAGTCATAGCGAACCGTCTGGGCATACAATAACACCGAAATGATTACCAGCGCCATTGCTTGAAGGCGAGTATTCGTCACCCATGATGATGCGGACTTTTGACGTGTACCTTGTTTTTTCTGACGCGATTTCATAGTCGGATTTTCTGTAATAACAGTATTCTTTCGCTCTTTATGCTGTTTTTTTTAGCTTAAAATTTGATTTCCGTAGCCTTCCGTATAATTCAACTCTTTGCCAAACGTCTCGTGCATCCCCCAAAGTGCCCAGAATGCAAGCATCATCACCACGCCACCCACCAGTAAACCCGCCGTCACGATATCGGCGCTCACGGTCAAGGTTTTGAAGGCAAGCGTCATCGGCACAACAGAGCCACGCACGAAATTGGGAACCGTCGTCGTCACGGTTGCTCGGACGTTTGTGCCAAACTGCTCCGAAGCCACCGTCACAAAAATTGCCCAATAACCACACGCCACGCCTAACAAATACGCCATCAGATAGATACTGCCGGAGCCGCCACCCCTGACGAGGAGCAGATACACCACAATGCCCACCATCGTGGCAATGAGCGAATACCACAACACTTTTTTGCGGCTTTGCAAGCGTTGACTTAGGAATCCACTGATAAAATCGCCCGTTGCGATACCCGCGTAACAAAACATAATGCTCCGTCCGGCGCTCACGGGGTCAGTAATACCAAAAGCTGTAGCAAATTCTGGTGACAGCGTTATCAAAATCCCAACCACAAACCAAAGCGGAATGCCAATCAAAATGCAGCGCAGATACTTCATAAGCCGCTGCCCGTCGGTGAATAGCATAAAAAAATCGCCCCGTTTGACTTTGGTAGTATTTTTAAGGCTCTCGAACATACCGGATTCATACACGCTAAACCGCAACACAAGCAAGGCGAATCCAAGACCACCACCCACGAAAAACGCCGTACGCCAGTCGAACCATTCCACCGTAAAATACGCCGCAATCGCGCCGAACAAGCCGATTCCCGCTACCACCATTGTTCCCCAGCCACGCGATTCCTTCGGCATCACCTCCACCACAAGCGTTATCCCCGCGCCCAACTCGCCCGCCAAACCTATGCCCGCAATAAACCGAAATAGCGCATATTGCTCAATCGAAGTCGCAAAACCGTTGGCAACATTAGCGATGGAATAAAGAATGATGGAACCAAAAAGAATTGCCAAACGCCCTTTTTTGTCGCCCAAAATGCCCCAAAAGATGCCCCCAATCAACATTCCCGTCATTTGCATATTGAGCAAAAACAAACCGCTATCCAACAGCGCCTGTCCCGATAATCCAAAAGATTTTAGGCTCGGCACACGCACAACGCTAAACAAAATCAGGTCGTAAATATCCACAAAATAGCCTAAGGCTGCAACGATGACAGCGGTGTTAAACACGTCTTTGAAGTGAAATTCTCGTGCGGAAAGTTGTTCCATATATCCTCGTGTTAAGATTGAAAGTACTACATGTTGATAGCTCACGGATTTGACCGCCGAGGCGCAGAGAGCGCAGAGAATCAAGAATACATACAATGAGATTCTTGAATTTAACTTCCAAACTCTGCGCCCTCTCTGCCTCTGCGGTCATTGTATCGCAAGGCGTTCGGTACTGAAATGCTACAATATTGATTGAAGTACAAAGCACTGACCTTGCAAGGCGGTAAAGATACACAAAATTAGAATCGTACAAAATCCTCGTTTGTATTCATCCTTTGCATCTATCGCTCAGAGCCAAACACATCCATCAACGCCTTCAAAATACGGTCGGCGGGTTTGATTGTAATCGCAAGGTTCTTTGGAAGGCGCTTCATTACTGCTTGCGGGACGATAACTGACGTAAAACCTAACTTTTGCGCTTCGCTCACGCGCTGCTCGACCGACACAACCGCCCGTACCTCGCCCGTCAAGCCAATTTCGCCTATCAGCACCATATCTGCCGGAATGGCAATATCGCGGAACGAACTCACAATCGCTGCCGCCACGCCTAAATCAATCGCTGGGTCGTCCAATTTTAGTCCACCAGCGATATTCACAAACACATCGTGATGCCCCAGATTCATGCCCAACCGCTTTTCCAACACAGCAATAATCATCTGCAATCGGCGGTAGTCCAACCCTGTGGCGCTGCGCTGCGGTTGGTTGTAGCTCGACGGCGTTACGAGCGCTTGCACTTCAATCAAAATTGGTCGTGTGCCTTCCATCGCCGCTGTGACAGCGGTTCCAGATTCTTCTGCGTTGCGCTGCGATAAAAATACCTCCGATGGATTCGCCACCTCGCGTAACCCGTCTTCGCTCATCTCGAACACGCCAATTTCGTTCGTGGATCCGAAGCGATTTTTGGCGGCGCGAAGAATACGATACGAATAAATCCGTTCGCCCTCGAACTGCAAGACCGTATCCACGATATGTTCCAGCACCTTCGGACCGGCGATATTTCCTTCTTTGGTAACGTGTCCGACCAAAAACACGGGTTTGTTCAACGCCTTTGCTGCTTGCATCAGCAGTGCCGCGCTTTCGCGGACTTGTGCCACGCTGCCGGGGGCGGACTCGATATCAGGGCGGAAAAGCGTTTGGATGGAATCGGCTATGATAACGCCAGCGTCGGTGTTTTTCATGGCAAGCACGATGTCGTCGGCGTTGGTTTCCGACAACACGCTGAGGTTCGTGAAATCAAGCCCTAAGCGCCCTGCACGGGATTTTATTTGTTGTAATGATTCCTCGCCTGTAACGTAAAGCGGGTGAATAGCCTGCAAATGCGAACACATCTGAAGCATAAGTGTTGATTTACCAATGCCCGGGTCGCCGCCCACAAGCGTGATGGAACCGCGCATAATGCCGCCGCCCAACACACGGTCAAGTTCCTGAATACCCGTAAAAATCCGCTCTTGCGACTCCTGTTCCACTTCCGTGAGCAAAACCGGACGAGCTTTCCCGACAATGTTCGTACCGGTGATTGCAGCAAAACGGCGTTCTTCGGTAGCAGTTTTTTTTACTTGTGCTTCCTCCACCATCGTATTCCACTCGCCACAAGACGGGCATTTGCCGCTCCAGCGAGGGTTTGATGCACCACAGTTTTGGCAAACATAAACAGTTTTTGATTTCATAGTTTTTACGATTGTAACGTTTCGCAGTTACGACGGTTTTTGTAAATTGAGCACCATGAGACCAATGGTTTCATTACCGAGAACCATTTCTGACTTACTGATTCCACTCATGGAGCGCACTGACGAAGAATTATTCACGCTAGTTCGGGAACACAACGACGACAAAGCATTCCGCGAACTGTACAGGCGCTACGACAGGCGTTTATTCGCCTATTGTTTGCGCGTGATGAAAGTTCAAGAAGCTGCCGAAGATGCCTTTCAAACCGTGATGACGAGCGTGTTCGAGAAACGCGCGTCGTTTTTGGGCGGTAATTTCGCAGCATGGCTTTTTACGATTGCCCGTAATCAATGTCTGAACATCAAGCAAAAATACAAACCGACAACGGATATTGACGATATTTCCTATTCGTTGCAGGATAAAAACGACACGACGGGAGACGATATTCTGTTAAACGACGCGCTGAAGCAAGCAATAGCGGCATTACCGGAAGAATTTCGTGAGCCACTCGAACTCAAGCATTTTGATGGATTCCCATACGAAGAGATTGCGACGATGTTAAAGATTTCCGTCTCGCTGGCAAAAGTGCGCGTGTTTCGTGCAAAAAAAATGTTGCAACAAACACTGGCTCCGTACTTGCGGGAACTGACGATGAACGCCGACGGCGAACAATGAGAATTTTAAAATTTGGATGCGACCTGTGAATTATGAACGAAGGGAACTGCTATGCTTACCGATGAACTCTTAGCACAGTATTTGGACGGAACGCTCTCCAATACTGATAAAATCACGGTAGAGGCGCAATTGCGCTCATACCCAGAACTCGTACAAGAACTGCGCGAACTGCGGGCAATTGACGGTTTACTCACCACCACGGGCGACGGCGTTAGTGCTGCGACTATGCCCTTTTTACGGTCGGTGGAGGATAATATTGCCTCCGTGCTTGTAGGCGCGAGTGCCGCAACGGGCATCGGCATAGCAGTTGCTGCCGCAACGGGTAAATCTGGTGCAGCTGGAGCAAGCTCATGGATAGGCGGTACGTGGCTTGGGCACACATGGTTAGGATTGACGGTCGGGACGTGGGTCGGTGCGGCTGGCGCAGCCAGCGTTATAGGCGCTGCAGTCACAAGTTATTACGTTGCTACCAAACCAAACGCTGAACAGCAAGCGGCAACAGAAAGCAAAAACGCTATCACCGCACAAGCGCCACAGACGAACACTCCACAAGGTTCATCAATACTTACGCCAATGGATTCGCTCGCCTACCGCACAGAATCACAAACACTGGATAGCACGAGATTGAGCGCTTTCAACGCGGCACAACGCTTAGATGCAAAAGCATTATCTTCTGGCTCGTCCGTTACCGAGCAAAAATCTAACGGGAAATCGCTTGCCGGAAAACCGCAAGAATATTCTGCACGGGTGGCGGGATTAGGCAACACAAAGGAAAAATATGCCAGCCTTATCAACGAGTATTCACATCAATTGCAAACAAAGGAAGCACAAGGCGACCGTACCAGTGCAGCACTTTTGGCAAAGACAATTGGCGCACTTTACCGCGACAGTGGCAATCTCAAGGACAGTCGCTCGTATTTGCAACGTTCATTGACCGATGCCCGCATACTTGGCATCCGCGAGCTTGAAGGCGAGGCGCTTGGAGAACTCGCGCTCTTGGAATCTGCACAAGGCAATACCACAAAAGCGCTTCAATCGTTGCAAGAAAGCATAACAATCCTTACGGCACTCAAAACCAGCAGCCTTACACGCTGGGAGTCCGAGCTTCAGCGCCTGCAGAAAAAAAACACTCACTAAAAAAATAAAGCTACCATCGAGCAATAGGAGCAATAGAAAGCCTATCCACAACAAACGTGGATAGGCTTTCACATTTTTTAACGAGATTTCACATTTTGTCTGCCACAAAAGAGTATTTTTTATCCTATTTTTGTAGTTTCTGATTTTAAACAGATAACTGCTTCATTTTATCTTTCACAAATTCAATTGTTCAAGACGTTTTATGAGTAAAATCAAAGTCGCAAACCCCGTCGTCGAACTCGACGGCGATGAAATGACTCGCATCATCTGGAAGTTCATTAAAGACAAACTCATTCTGCCCTACCTCGATGTAGAAATCAAATACTTCGACCTCGGCATCGAACACCGCGATGCGACGAATGATCAAGTAACTGTTGATGCCGCAGAAGCTATCAAACAATACGGTGTGGGCATCAAATGTGCCACCATTACGCCGGACGAAGCCCGCGTAAAAGAATTTAATCTGAAGCAAATGTGGCGATCGCCCAACGGCACGATTCGCAATATCCTCGACGGGACGGTGTTCCGCGAACCGATTGTCTGCAAAAACGTTCCGCGCCTTGTGCCGAATTGGACAGCGCCGATTTGCATCGGTCGTCATGCGTTTGGCGACCAGTACCGCGCAACGGATTTTGTGACCAAAGGCAAAGGCAAACTTACCATCACCTACACGCCGGAAGATGGCTCTGCGGCTCAATCCTTCGAGGTATTCAATTTTAAAGGCAACGGCGTGGCAATGGCAATGTACAACACGGAGGAATCCATTCGTGGGTTTGCGTATTCGTGTTTCAACCTCGCACTCCAAAAGAATTGGCCCCTGTATTTCTCCAGCAAAAATACAATTTTGAAGAAATACGACGGCTTTTTTAAGGATACGTTCCAAGAAATTTACGACAATGAATTTAAGGCGAAATTTGAGGCAGCTGGCATTACCTACGAACACCGCTTGATTGACGACATGGTGGCCTCAGCGTTAAAGATGAGCGGAAAATTTGTGTGGGCTTGTAAAAACTACGACGGCGACGTACAAAGCGACATCGTGGCGCAAGGCTTCGGCTCGCTTGGGTTGATGACTTCCGCGCTTATCACGCCGGACGGCAAGGTGATGGAAGCAGAAGCCGCACACGGAACCGTGACGCGCCATTACCGCGAACATCAAAAAGGCAACCGCACATCCACCAACCCAATTGCATCCATTTTTGCGTGGACACAAGGTTTGGCATTCCGTGGACAGTTAGACGGCAACGCGGCATTGGTGAATTTCTGCAAAACATTAGAAACAGTGTGCGTGGAAACCGTAGAAAGCGGCAAGATGACCAAAGACCTCGCGCTGTCTGCGTTTGGCAACAACGTCAAGCATGGCGAACACTTCCTTTATACCGAAGAGTTTTTGGATGTGATTGATGCAAACTTAAAAGCGAAATTGGCGTAAAGCAGTGTCGGGCAAATGATAAAAGTCGTAGTATGAACTTTAGCGGTTCGTGCTACGACTTTTTTTATCATTTTATCACACGTTGCCCCATACATTGAGCCTTCGACAAGTTCAGGATGAGGATTACAGCGATATTCGCCTTGAGCAGTTATCGTTTCGATGATGATTAAAAGGTGATGAAAACCCTCATGTCCATATTTATTTCGCAGAAAGAACATGCTGCCGTTTGAGCGTAGCAATAATACGCTCGTCCGTCACACGATACGCTTCAAACGTTTTGCTGGAACCGTTTTTGACGAAATCGGGAAAGGGATTCGTCTTTTGTACGCCCGAAAA
>JANYIG010000082.1 GCA_025358765.1 Candidatus Kapaibacterium sp. | reverse complement strand
TTCAAACTCTGCTTTGAAGTCATGGCAGAAATCATCAATCTGGCAAAATATTGTTGTAATATCCATGGAAGGCTCTCCGAAAAAATGAGTAAATGGTTGTGATAGCTCAATTTACGCTTTTTTCAGAGCCTTCTTCTTATGTCGAACTCACGTTAAATAGATGTAGCTTTTAAATATCGAGAAGCAAGATTCATTCATCCAAACTACGAAAATCACCTTCTAAAGGCAACATCATCAAATATTATACCTTCTCCGCTATGCGGAGTTTTGCGCTTCTGGCACGGTAGTTGAATGCAATCTCTTCATCCGAAGGTGAAACAGGTTTCTTCGTAATTTCTTTGAGGATAGGCTGCACTGGTTTCATGTTAGACTTGGGGTTTGTCGGGTCGGGAACGCTACGCCGGGCATATTCATGGAAGACATCTTTAACGATGCGGTCTTCGAGGGAATGATAGCTAAGAACAACAATTCGTCCGCCGGAGGCAAGCAAGGGCACAATACCACGAAGGGTTTGCTCTAATACATTCAGTTCGTCGTTGACGGCAATGCGAAATGCTTGAAACACGCGGGACAAGGCTTTAAGTCGCAAATGAGGCGGTACTGATTCTTCGACCACTGCACGGAGGTCGAATGTAGATTGGAGCGGGCTTGCGCGACGAACATCGACTATCCGCCGCGCAATAGACCTCGCAAATGGCTCTTCACCATATTCACGAAGAATTCGCTCCAAATCGCTCTGATTGGAGGAAGCGATAATACTCGCTGCCGTTGGCGTCTCGGCGTGTGAACCGAATTTCATATTAAGGCGGGAATTCACACGATAGCTCAATCCGATGCCATTGGAATCGAGTTGGCGGGAAGAAACCCCAAGGTCGAGAAGTATCCCCGAAAGGAACTCCTCTCCGAGGGGCTTCCCGTCTTTCTTTACGCTGCATGCCATAAAGAAGTTTTCATGTCGCAAAACAAGTCGTGAAGCAGACAATCCCGCAACCTCTTGTTTTGCTAATTCATCTGCAAATCTCAACTGACATTCCTCAATCGCGTGGATGTCAGCATCAAATGAATATACTCTACCTTTTTCACTCAAGCGGAGCAAAATTTCAGATGTATGCCCGCCGCCGCCAAGTGTTCCATCAATGTACGTACCATCTGGGTCGGTCACAAGAGCGTCACAGCATTCCTTCAGCATTACGGGAACGTGATATGCTTTTCCTTCGGCATATTCGAGTTCGAGCGTCCGATCTCGTTCAGGGCGTTTGCGATTGTTTTTTTTCGTACTCATGCTTGCTCATTATCAGGTTTCCGTGTACCCTTTCGTTCATGGTGGTGAAGATGGGCAGCAAAGCCCTTTCAGCAAGTTGAAACGGTGAATGTCCAAAATATTGTCACCTCACATTCCTTCGTACCTTGTATTTCAGATTGTATGCTACATTAGAAGGATTTATCTCACATCGTCATAACTTTTGCCGCAACCTCCTCGTAGGATTCCAGTTGCCGTTCGAGGTACGTATCGAATTCCTCCGGCTGCCAAAACTCAATGTGATCGATCATTCCTACAATAGTTACTTTTGCATCAATATCTGCAAACTCAAGGAGGCGTTTTGGGAGTGAAACACGCTGTTGAGCATCCATGTCAACTTCTTCGCTCCACGAGAGAATCATGCGGAGAAAAAAACGGTCTTTTTCATTGTACTGATTGAGATTCGCAAACTTCTCTTCGTATTTGCGCCACTCATTCATTGGATATGCCACGATACATTTATCTACCCCACGAGTGACAACAAACGCATCTTCAGCATCCGGCACAATGCACTTTCGCATCTTTGTCGGTACATTCACTCGACCCTTGTTGTCGATCGAGTATGTTTCCTGTCCCTTGAAAAAGCTCATGCGTTCGTTGCGTTATTATGTCTCTTGAATTCAAGTCAGAATTTCTTCACCCACTTTCTCCCACCGGAAGCGATGCAAAACAACGGAATCAGCGTTTCTCGTCCAATTTTTTTAGCAAAAAAGTTGCTAACAGTCATGGCAAGACGAAAAAGTGCCGATTTTTGTCAAAAAACGGCATCGAAAGGTTTTTTTATTGCTATTATTTTTTGTTCACAATGAAAATCAATTGTTTTGATTCTTTTCTATTCCGAAAACCAATTGATTTATGAAGGTATTATCAGTATTGCGAGATTGTGACGAGGACGAAATTGTTTTGCCTTATAGATACTGAAAAAATTAGCACGGCAAAGAATGGGCTTGCGGTAAGTCGTTAATAAACAATAGAGATGTGGAGGGAGTAATGTCTGCAATGAGAATAATTTAGGGATGAGCCGAGGAGATTATGTATAAAATGTCGGCGGCAATGCGCTCACTCCAACCAGTAGTCGTGTGAATATAATGATAAGCGATATCTCCACGTACTATGCGTTCAGAAGGGTTTTCAAGCAGCGTTTTGAGCCAATGACAACAATCATCGACTGTATGAAGTAATGAGAGTACCCCATATTGGTTAAGGTTAACAGCATCGCGGGCACGACTAATGTTCTTTCCACACGCAAGCGGAATACCATACCCTGCTGGCTCCGCCACACTATGAACGCCGACACCAAAACCACCACCGATATATGCACAATCGGCATACGCATAAAGTTGTAGTAGTTTCCCAATGCTGTCCACCACAATATCGTTACCGAATTCTGCCTCGCTCAATTGCTTTTGTTTATATTCACGTTCAAACACGCTAAGAGGTATTGGTGTATTTTGGGGAGCATTGCTGTTATAGAAGGTTTTTTGAATGCGTTGGACGGTTTCGGGTGTTGGTTCATGCGGCACGATGATAAGCCCGATACTTTTTCCTTCGGCGCGAAGACGTTGCACAGCCGGAAAAATCATATTCTCATCCGCTTGCCATGAACTGCCTAATACCAACACAAGTTCTTTTCGGGCAAACCATTTGTCGGGTAAAATGGAAATTTCATCTGTTTGGCGTCGTTCACGAGCCTTATGAACCTGCTCGGCAATACGATCAAAGCGTGTATCGGCGGTAGTGAGAATTGGAGCGGTGACACCTAAACGCCCGAATTTCACAGTTTCACTTGCTCCTGCGGTGTAGATGGTTGCAAGGCTATTATAGAGCTCCCGCATGAATGAACGAGTGCCATTCCATCGCAAAACCAACGAATGCTCGTTCAATGTTGCACAGACGAGCAGCGTAGGAATAGAACGGATCCGAAGTTCCTCAATGTGATTCAACCAAAGGTCGTACCGAGCGAATACCACTACATCGGGTTTGATAGCACCCACAAAACGACGGGCATTCGCACGGGAATCCAGCGGGAGATACACCACCGCATCCGCAAACGAATAATGGAGCTGTGTGCGGTAGCCGGATGGTGAGAAAAACGAGATGATAATACAAGGGGTAGAACGCTGGGAGTCAGAATTGGTTTGCTTGAGCAATTCGATAATAGATTTCACCTGCTCAAATTCTCCCATCGAAGCTGCGTGAAACCAAATACGAGGTTTATGATTTACCTCCAAGGTAGTAAGTGTCATCCACGTTTCGCGTTCGCCGTGAACACGTTCAGCAAGCTTTGCACTCACCAAACCGCCTATATGGAAAGCAATTTTGAGTGTAGGAATAACAATCGTATTGTATAAAAATCGTAGGAGAGGAACACCAATCATGGAAATTTCAGGAGAATTGGGGAGAAAACCTCAAACGGAAAATCTTAAAAACCGTTGACATCTTTCAGGATTTGATACGCCTCATTGATACGCTGGGCTTTCTCGGCGGCGGTAAACTGCATATCAGTGCTTAGTCCCGCTACAAGGTCGGGATGATGTTGCAGCATGAGTTTTTTATAGGCATGTTTGATGTCATCAACACTTGCGTTCGGTACTAAACCAAGCACAGATAGCGCAACATTGATGCGTACGCTGTCATGACCAGATGGGGTGCGGCTTTGTTGGGAATCCTGATGCGAAGACGAGTTCCTGTGCGTCTGCTGGGATTGCTGCTCATCTTGCGAGTTTTGTGTACCTTGTGAGTTCTGCGAAGAAGAAAATGTTTGATGTTTTTGTTGGCGGTCTAATTCCTCAAACTCGCGGCGTAATCGCTCTTCATCAGGATCGAGCCGTCCGTGATGAGCGATGCGCTCACGGAGTTCCTCAAGGTTATATTTACTCCAATCACCGCCATACCTGTCGTCGTCTTGCAGATACGATTCGGCAATGCGTCGAGCGCGATCCCACAACTGTCCCATAGTTTTTCGCAAAAAAAAGCCGAAAGAATGGTAAATTTTCAACCTTAGCACCCCCAAGATTGGCTCTAAGTTACGAGACTTGTGCGGTAAAAAAAAATTGCTAAAAAATTCTATTGATGAATTACCCTGATAGTACAACTTTGATAGATACTAACACTATGCATCTCATACCAACCCAGCCACACTCTGTTCATACTGTTCATAGAATTCTTCGCGCTATCGGGACACTGTTTTCCGTGCAAGCTGTAACGATGACGGGCGGCGTAGTGTTTCAAATCATCCTTAGCAGAATGCACGGAGCCGAGGTAGCTGGGCTATTTACCAAAGCTTCCGCAACGGCTTTGCTGTTGGCGGTTATCATAGATTTTGGCTATGAAGTAACTATTCCACGTAGCGCACAGGACGGTAAAATTTCCCTACCAACGATGCTCCGCGAAGCACAAAGCATCAAGAATACCCTTTGGGCGCTGATATGTCTTGTGATGTTGTTGTGCTTGCTTGCCTTCACGGTACTTGGAGCAGAGATGGCGGCAAGAGCAACGCTACTTTGCACTGCATTATACGTGGTTTGGATCCTTCCCCGTTCGTACACCATGACGTATTCCGCAGCACTCCGCGGAAGGTTGTACGTCCAGCCGATTGCTATAATTGAAAATGCCGTTACAGCGGCTTCGTATCTTGCGGCGACAGTTCTGCTTTTTTGCGACTTTGCCGTTGTGACACTCATCGCGGCAGTGATTATGGTGTTGACATTGGCAGAAATCGTCAAAGCCGTTCTACTACGCTACTCACTCGCTCAACGACTTGTAATCGAATCCTCCACATCGTTTCACCTACCACTCACTTCATTTGGTGCAGATTGGTCGTTTTTGTGGAATATTCTCGCATTGCAGCGGATTATGAAAACACTTGCATCCGGCAACATTACACTTGTTCTCATGCAAATCTTAGCTACAGCCGAGGCTCGGTTGGGCATTTACGCTCTTGGAATGTTTAGTACAGATGCGGCAGTCGGCTACTACATAGCAGCGTTACGATTCTTGACGGTGTTGCGAGTACTGCCAGGCGCGGTGTTGACCACGCTCTTACCCGTATTTTCGGAGCGCAAAATCAAGCATTACCGTAGCGGCTTGAGCAAGGGACTTGCAATAGCACTCGCATTTGGCATAGTCGTCGGAATAGTAGTATATTTGTCGGCAGAATCATTAATCACGGTTGTTTATGGGGCAACGTTCAAGGCGGCAATCCCTGTAATGCGGGTGTTGGCGTGGCTTTTTGCTGCTCATCTTTTGACGAACATCTTGGAAGCCTATTTGCTGGCACACCATCGTGAAACGTTGGTAAATGCTGGTTTGCTGGTGGCATTGGGCGGAAGTGCGCTGCTCAATTTATTATTTACACCACTGTATGGCGAAGTGTCTGCCGCCTGGTGTACGCTTGCAGGACAGATGATGATGGCAGGTACTTATACGGTGGTTGCTTTCGCTGTGCGGCGGGGTTCGCTACATGGTCATTCAAGTCACACTTGATAAATATCAGGGTACGTAATGACAAAGGCTGATAATGAATGCTTACGGCAAACCCTGCTCGCCAAGATATTATTCTTTCTCGCCTAATTTTCCGAAACCCTTTTCCCGAAACTACGATGCGCGTTACGCTTTCGCAAAAGCTCTTCGGCATGGCAGCGCTGTTGCTGCTGTTTACCTGTATTGTCAGTGTGTTTAGTATTCTCGCCAGCCATGCTCTGCATGACCGTGATGATGCTCGTTTGGTAGAAATCTCCTTTCTTCAAGCCCGACAGGGCGACCTTGATTTCTCGACGTTTAAAGGCATAAAGTTCGCAAATCGTGTAGATACTGCTGTTGCGGTGTGCGATTCGATTTTGCATCTGTACGCTACCGAACAAATTCCACAAAACCTTAATCTTGCTATTAAACAGTATCATACACGGTTTGACAGTATCGTGACCGATGCAAAACGGCTCGGGCCGGCGGATACACTCGGAGTAGCCGGTACACTCAACAAGACTCTACGAACGATAGAAACATTTATGCCAGTGGAACACCAGGAAGATACGCGATTGCTGTTCTTGTTGGCACGCAGCAAAGTCCGCGAAGTAACGGATGTACATATTGCACTTGGCTCCACAAAAACGACCGATGAGCTACAGAAAATCATCGCTACCCTCCGCATCAAATCCGCTTCCGTCAATATCAGCCCCGCCGACCAAACCACTGCTGACCAAGCCTTTTCGAGCTGCTCCGAGCAAATCCGCGAATTAGGAATGCTCAAAAAACGATTGCAAGCCCTTTCTAACGGTCTCAAAACAGACATTGTTGCCATTCGACCGCTATTGAAAGAACTTGCGAATCAGAAAGCACGGCGAGCGGACATCATCACAGCATCGAGCCTTGCCGCGATTGGTTTGTCTTTCGTGTTGAGCGTGATTATCGGCATTGTTCTCAGTCGCAGCATTACCAAACCCGTTGCAAAGCTCCGGGAAGCTGTTCAAACAGTCGCTGCAGGCAATATTGACACAACAGTCGAAGTGACTTCCAACGATGAAATCGGCGATGTGGCTCAGGCGTTCAATCAGATGATTCGTAGCATCAAAAGCGGCATTACGGAGCTTCAAGCCGAGAAAGCCAGCGTTCAAGCTAAAGTTGAGGAGGCGGTAAGCGAATCCGAGCGCGAAAAGCGCTATTTGGCACGGAGCGTAGAGAGAATGCTCGTTGGCGTGAATAATGTTGCACAAGGTGATTTGACCGTGCGCCTTATAGCTGCACAGGATGACGACATTGCGCGACTTTACGAGGGCTTGAATAATGCGCTAGAGAATATTGCGGAAATGGTACACGCTGTTTCACAAGCTGTAGAGGCAACCGCGGCGGCGGGTGGCGACATATCCCTTAAAACCTCACAAATGGCATCCAATATGGAGCGACAAACCGCACAAACCGACGATGTGGCACAAGCGATCAGTGCCATTAATCTTGCCATCACCCAGAATACGCAGCAAACATCTCTTGCGTCGAGCGAAGCAGCGCAAGCCAGCGCTGATGCGGTTGAGGGTGGGAAAATTATTTCCCGCACGATTGATGGAATGGGTAGTATTGCAGACGTGGTAATTAAATCCGCACAAACGATTGAACAACTTGGCAAAAGCAGCGAGGAAATCGGCGAAATTATTCAGGTGATTGAGGAAATTGCTGACCAAACAAATCTTCTTGCCCTCAATGCTGCTATCGAAGCTGCTCGTGCGGGCGAACAAGGGCGCGGCTTTGCTGTTGTTGCCGATGAAGTCCGCAAGCTCGCTGAACGAACCCAAAAGGCCACTCGCCAGATTGGAAGTATGATTCAGCAGATTCAAACAAATACCATCAATGCTATCAATGCCATGCAAGAAGGTACGCAAGAAGTTGCTAAAGGCAAAGCCATGACCGAACAAGCGGCAGGGGCATTAGAGCGTATTATCGAGCGAACAAGTAAAGTGTCAGGAATTATCACGCTTGTGGCAGAGGCAAGCCAAAAACAAGCCGTTGCCAGTAAGAACATCACACAAAGCATTGAATCAATTAGCACGGTCACTCAATCTTCGTCAGATGCCATCCATCAAATTGAACACACAGCGAGCAACCTTCAACGTTTAACAAATAATCTCCAATTGCTTGTCAGTCGCTTTATTGTGACCAACGAACATCACCACGAAAAACATCACACAGCTCAATATGTCATTAACGGTCACACGCAAACACCAGAGCGGCTGTTGCAATAGGTGAATTTATCGTGATTTTGATTGCAACTTGGTAAATGTCCACTGCATTATTTTAGATGGTTTGTTCAAAGGGCAAACGTTCGTTGAATTTCAAACAATAGACAAAAAACGGTTCTAATTGGATTTAGTTGGAAAGGTGTATAATCAAGGTTGAATGATCCCGAAAGCAAAGAGAATCGTGCGTTTGAAATTTTTTGTATGCCGATATCCACGAGCTATTCTCATAATTATTGACGAGAAATATCGGTTGCGGGCAAGGAGATTGGGCAACAAGGAGATGCTGCTTCAAAGATACAGATATGGTCAAAAGCCATTTGCTATTGTACAGGCTTGCAAAAGTGATATTTTTGGTTTTAGGATTGAGGCGGCTCTTGGTGTTGCATTTTACTAAGCGCCAAAATCTGTTGCATCGCCCTGTTCATACCGTCGGTGGAACCGTCAAGAAAAATGACATTTCCTTTACTGTTTTCGGCAAAGTGTTTGATGGCTTCCGTCCACATCGAAAAGAGAATCGCCGAGGTATCTAAGTTTGCCTGCTGCATTTCTTTAGCGGCTTGGGTCATGCCCTTTGCCACTTCTTCGCGGAAGAGTGCAATACCCTGACCACGTAATTGCGCTGCTTGGCGCTCGGCTTCTGCGGCAATGCGGATGGCGTTTCCTTCTGCTTCCGCCTGTTTTGTTTTTGTGATAAGCAGCGCCTGACCTTCGTTTTCAGCGGCAGCTTTGAGGTTGTTGGAGGCAACAACTTTTGCCATTGATTTCATAATTACTTCGTCGAAGGCAATGTCATTCATTTGTAAGTCAATCAAATGATACCCCCATCCTTCCAGCGTTTGGTCGAGCTGCTCCTTCACATCTTCCACAATCTCCCGCCGAAGTGCTAAGATTTCCGACTGCTTTTTTGTTGCCACAAAGCCGCGCACAGAGCCTTCAACCGTGCGGATAAGCGCTTGCATCAGGTTTTGGTCGTCCACAAATTTGAAGGCAACACTTTTCACAGATTCTTCGCGCTGGTCGAATACGGCGTAAAGCAGCATGGCGCTGAAGTTGACGTTTGCTTGGTCGGCGGTGATTGCCTGAAACTGGAGTTCGACGGAGCGGTTTTGCAACGAAATTCGCCTGTAAATGCGCTCTACAAGTGGAATCTTGAAGTTCAAACCGGGTGTCATAATGCGCTGAAACTTGCCGAACATCGTGATAACAACTACCGTTCCTTGCGTGACGGTCACGAACGATGAAAAAATGACGGGCAAGCCGATAAGGAAAAAAATGACAAGAAGAACGATAAATTCGCCACCCATAACATTTGCCTTTCAGAAATCGTTGGGGAAACGGAGATTAGCTGGTCAAGATTAGCTGTCTGAAATTAGCACAAGTTGGGGGAAGTTCCAAACGTTGTGTTATACGCAATTCGGTGAGTTTGCCCAATGTACATATATGCTGTATTATTCAACATAGCCCACGTACATCCAATCACCATCAAGATTCAAGCATTGATGGTCGGAGATATTTATCAGAAATTCGAGGTTTCCTTGTTCGGGAAAAAAATTCACGTGTTCGTCGAGCGTGTAGTAATAATAGCGCTGACGCGGCGTGACAATCATAATCTGCCTCCGTGCAACTCGCTTCAGTTCTGCGATAGCGCGGTCGAGGTTTGGAATATGTTCAATTGTGTGATGGCATGTTACGATGTCGAACGATTTGTCCGCAAACGGCAGATGCTCAATATTGCCTTGATGATACTGAATACCCGCGCCCAACTCCTTTGTTTCCATCACGTCGCAGCCGTGAAGCTCATATTTACCGAGCTGCGCGACCTTATTGAGGAAAAAACCATTGCCGCAGCCGATATCAATAAGCGAGGTTGCTTCGGGATGAAAGTTTGCAACCATGAACTGAATACAAGCATCGTTTAGGTCGGTAGGACGGCTTGCCGCACGGCTGTTGCGGCGTTTGTTGACATAAAAATCCTCGTACTCTGTTTTCGACATCGTGTAAACGCGGGCTTTGAAATTCATGTAGGCATCCATTGTGGCTTTGTCGCCGCGATACCAGTAATAAAAAAACGGATACATGAACCATTTGCTATCGCGTAGGGCAGGAGGCAGCCATTCATCCATTATCTGTCGAATAGCATTAGTAACGTTTCTGTGCATAGTTTAGTTATAGGCTTTAGATTGTAGATTTCACTGAGTATGCTAAGAATTTTCCGTCGAGAGTTTGCCGCCGTCTTGGTCAATCGGCACAGGATATTTTCCCGTAAAACATGCTGTGCAGTAACCAATGTTTTCT
Organism: Candidatus Kapaibacterium sp.; assembly: GCA_025358765.1. Classification (GTDB taxonomy): domain Bacteria; phylum Bacteroidota; class Ignavibacteria; order Kapaibacteriales; family UBA4661; genus JANYIG01. The sequence goes on along the minus strand of JANYIG010000082.1, from coordinate 6,598 downwards.
CCCTGAGGCACTGACTCCATCAGCTTTTCTACCGACAAATACCGTACAGAATCAGCACCGAGCGCTTTGGCAATATCGTCTTCATTGCTGGCGTAATGATTGGCGATGAGTTCGTCGGGGTTTGGAAAGTCCATACCATACTGACACGGGTGCGTAATTGGCGGCGATGAAACCCGCATATGGATTTCGCGTGGTGCTGCCTCGCGAACGAGGTTGATGATGGCGCGAGATGTTGTGCCTCGCACAATCGAGTCATCTACGAGCACAACTTTTTTGTCATGCAATACACCGCGCACCGTATTGAATTTCGTTTTTACCTTGAATTCGCGCTGGTCTTGGTCGGGAGCGATAAACGTGCGCCCGACATAATGGCTACGAATCAATCCTATTTCATATTTCGTGGGAATACCATCTTTGAGCGCTTTTTGTGCATATCCTAGCGTGGCCGTGTTTGCACTATCGGGAACACCTGTTGCAGTAATCTTCTCACCGTCGGCATCAGGATAGACAGGACTTTCGGTAGCGAGTGCCTTGCCCAACTTGCGACGTACTTTGTCCACACTGTGACCAAAAATACGGCTATCGGGACGCGAAAAATAGACATACTCAAAGATACAATGACACGACTGCGGCGTTACGTCTTCGATTGAGAACGACTTTATTTCGCCAGTCCTGACGGTCTCCGCATCAATCATCACGATTTCGTTGTGCTGCACCTCGCGCACAAACTCGGCGCTCATGATGTCGAGTGCACACGTTTCGGACACGACAAAATATGCTGTTTCGTTGCCAACGGTCTTTTTACCGATGCAAAGCGGGCGGAATCCGTGTGGATCACGGGCAGCAAAGAGAGCGTTTTCCGTCAATATTGTGAGCGAATATGCACCTTTGGCGGTGCGGAGTGTTTCACGGAGTTGCTCAATCTGGCTCGACTGCTTGCTTCGGGCAATGAGGTGAAGGAACAATTCGCTGTCAGTCGTGGTTTGGAAAATCGCACCGTCGTTTTGAAGCTCTTCGCGCAAAACGCGGGTATTCGTGAGGTTGCCATTGTGAGCCAGCGCAATATTACCCATTCGGTAGCGAATCGAAAACGGTTGAATGTTCGCTATTTTCGAGCTTCCTGTTGTGGAATAGCGGTTATGCCCGATGGCGGCAGTACCTACGAGCTGTTTTGTGAGAATTGTTGGCTCCGAGAACACATCTAATACCAACCCTTCGCCTTTGTGGACGGCAAATTTAGTGCGGTTTTTTGCCGTGTCGAAACTGGAGGCTACAATGCCCGCCGCCTCTTGCCCGCGATGCTGCAAGGAATGAAGGGCGTAGTACGTCATCAACGCTGCTTGTGGATGATTAAACACGCCCACAACACCGCACTCACACAAGGGTTTGTCAATATTATAAGCTGTACGTTTCGTGTGATACAAAGAGAAAGAGCAGGAGGACATGGTTGTAGTTTGGTTGATACGATGAAATCTTTTGTACTTTCACGTTTAATTTTACGATTACTTTACCTTATACCATACAATTTACAAGGATTTTGGCGAATGGCGAGGGAGTTTCTTGTGCATTATATCCCTACAAGCCTTCCAACACACTCAAAGACTTGAATGAAAGCGGTTCTACTGAATAAAGTGGTTCGGCAAACTCCACGCCGATTCTGCCGCCGAAATGCCGTGCACGTGATTCAATCAAACCCATAAATGCTGGACTGGAGATGAATGTCTGCGGCTCAGACGAAGATTGGTTTGCGCCCGGTACGTGGACTTGTGAGGCATGAGCGAAAATGGAACGCATTTTTGTTGTAAAATGCGTTGAAATATCTATAAAAAAGTGTGGTTCTTGCTCGTAGGTTTGCATGTAGTAGAAAAGGCGTTTGGGGCGGTGCGGGACTTGTTGTTCGTCAAAGAGCGCCGTTCCGATTTTTGTTAGACCACTCTTGAATACTGCCGTGCGGACAAGATGATGTGCATCTTCATGGTCAAGATGACGGTCGTAAGCAGCAGGGAAGAGCAGAATATTGGGTTTGAAATATCGTAACGCGGCAATGATTTTCAGAACATTCTCGTCGCTTGAGCTGATGTTGCCATCGGGAATGTGCAAATTCCAGCGTTCCGCCAAGCCCAATATTTGCGCGGCTTCGTGTGCTTCTGCGCGGCGAATATCTGGTGTGCCACGCGAACCAAGTTCGCCGCGTGTACACTCGACGATGCCCACGCGCTTTCCTTCGTTTGTTGCTTGGGCAATTATGCCGCCTATGGAGAGTTCAACGTCATCAGGATGGGCAGCAATAGCGAGAATATCGAAAGGTTTGTTCGTATTGGCTTGTTGGTCATTTTTATAGATGATTTCCGGCGAGATTCTGTGCATGAAGTAAAGGCGATAGTTCTTGAAGAATGAAGGAATGAAGCGGTTTATACTCTATTGATGTTCTCTCTGAAATTTATTTTTTACGAATTGAAAGACGAATGCAAAAATACGAGTTTTTATGCTATTTTTGTGCAATAACTCCGTGTGTCCTACTTCCATCGTCTCCTGCCCATTCGTGAAAGTTTTTTACGCTGACGTGTATGTGTTACCGCTTCCGCCGGAACATCGTTTTCCGATTCAAAAGTACCGTCTTGTGCGCGAAGGTTTGCTCGAACAAGGTATCTTGCAACTTGATGAACTTTATCTTCCCACTCCTATTTCCCCTGATATTGTGATGCTTGCTCATGCGCCCAACTATGTTTTTTCTATTATTGACGGTACAGCAGAGCGCCTCGTAATGCGGCGAATTGGTTTCCCATGGTCGCCACAGCTTGTTACGCGGTCGTTCACGATTGTGGGTGGGGCATTGGCAGCAGCACAAGAAGCGCTTCAAACTGGCATTGCGGGCAACCTTGCTGGCGGCACACATCATGCGTTATACGACGCAGGAGAAGGTTTTTGCGTCTTCAATGATCTCGCTATTGTTACCAAATACCTGCTCAAGCACCATATAGCAAGGCGCGTAGCGATTGTTGACCTCGACGTGCATCAAGGTAATGGAAATTCTGCTATACTTGGTGGGCTTGAAAATGTGTATATCCTTAGCTTGCACGGTGCGAAGAACTACCCATTTCGCAAAATTCCGTCAACGGTGGACGTGGATTTGCCAGATGATACGGGCGATGCAGACTTTCTGGCAGCGCTAACGCGGGAGCTGCCGCACGTCGTGGCGTTCAAACCGGACATTGTTTTGTATCAAGCTGGCGTTGACCCACTCAAGGAAGACACATTGGGACGGTTGTCGCTTTCCAAACAGGGTTTGGCAGAACGGGACAGCATCGTTTTTTCAACCTTCAAACACCATGGTATTCCTGTGTCGGTTGCGATGGGTGGCGGTTACGCCCAACCAATTGAGCTTACTGTTGCAGCACATATTCAGACGTATCGTATTCTCAAAAATGTCTATCATTCTTGATATTATTCTGGTTTTAGTTTATGTCCAATATTACACTAAAAAAATTTACTATATTAATATATTATATTAAAAATCAGAAAAATATTAAGTAATTTTTGTTAAAAAAAACTTTTCTATTTATACAAGTTGCTATGGATAACCACATACACAAACTGTCGTCGGTGCAATCAGTTTTTATTTTCGGATTCTACACGTTGGCGCAACGTCTGGCTGCTGGATTCTGTATTTGCGGGGTTGTGGTAGGATCGCTAACAGCGCTATCGGCACAGACCGTGACAAAAGGCTTAGACCCACAGAAACGGCTCACGCAGTACATTTTGGATAATTGGAAAGAAGATCAAGGGTTGCCACAAAATTCTGTTCAGGCTATCATCCAGACTCATGATGGTTATATCTGGTTTGGGACGCAAGAGGGTATCGTGCGTTTCGATGGCGTAAAGTTCACTGTGTTTGATAAACACAATTCGCCGGGTTTGGTTCAGCATAATACCTTTGCGCTGGTAGAAGACAAAAAGCGCCGTTTGTGGGCTGGAACAACTGGTGGAGGGATGAGTGTGAGGATTAATGGTGTTTTCAAAAACTATGGTTCGCAGCAAGGGCTTCCGGGTGATGTATTTTCAGTGTTTGAAGACCGCTCTGGGACTATTTGGGCAGGCACAACCGTAGGATTATTTCAGTTCAATGAGGGAGCGGAGAAATTTGAAAAACCCAGTGCGACAGGAGTACCGGAAAATGCAACGGTCACTTCCATGAACGAAACGGTGGACGGGAAACTTCTTGTGGGTGCATCGAATGGCTTGTATCAGTTGAACGGAGGCAATTTTATTCGCTACACGACGGAACAAGGGTTACCTGTAAACCGCATTAACACTATCTACCGCGATAAAAGTAATGGTATCTGGATTGGCACCGACGAGGGGGTTTGCCAATGGACGAATAATAAATTTACGATCTATAATGCTGCTCAAAACGGACTCACGGGTAACGTTGTTACGTCGGTACTTGAAGATACTAATGGCAACTTTTTTGTTGGTATCAATGGCGGCGGTGTTAATCGTCTAAAAAATGGTCGTGCAGAAACCCTAACGACCGCAAATGGTATGGCAAGCAACGAGACGTTGGCGTTATTTGAAGACCGTGAAGGTGGTGTATGGGTTGGTACAACTGGTGGCGGCTTACATCGCTTGAAAAATGGTAAGTTCACACCATTTGGTACGCCGGAAGGTTTATCTATTGATATTATTTGGTCTATTCGTGAAGATAGTAAGGGCAGTATGTGGATTGCAACAAGTGGTGGTGGTGTGAATCAGTTACAAAACGGGAAAGTAGTCAATATTTATCAAGGAAAGGATAAAAACAACCCTAAGGCTCCCTTGCCCGGGCGGGTCGTATTTTCTTCGATTGAAGACCGTTTAGGTAATATGTGGTTCTCAATCAAAGAAGGCGGTGTTGTAAAGATACGCGACGGCGTTGTAAAGCTGTTCACAAAGGAAGATGGGCTTGCTGGTAATACTACACGGGCGATGTTTGAAGATAAATCCGGAACCCTTTGGATTGATTGTGCTCGCGACGGGTTGACCGCACTTAAAGATGGTGTTTTTCGTACCTATAGCACTGCCGATGGTTGGGTGAATGCTGTTGTTAGTTGCATCTACGAAGATAAACAGGGTGTATTGTGGTTTGGTAGCCGTGCTGGTCTGGTGCAATTCCGCGACGGAAAATTTACCGTTTATAATATTTCCAACGGTCTGTCCAATAATTACATCATGAGTATCCACGAGGACAGCGAAGGCGTGATGTGGATAGGTACGAGTGGCGGCGGGTTGAATCGTTTCAGCAATGGAAAATTTACCTCATATGCGGTCAAAGATGGCATGGCGGATGATAACGTTTATGCGATATTGGAGGATACCAAGGGCAATCTTTGGGTAAGTTCTAACAAAGGAATTGCGAAGATTTCTAAAAAAGAGCTCCATGAATATGCTGACGGTAAGCTGAAACATCTGTCACCAACCGTCTATGGGAAAGCTGATGGTATGCGAAGCGCAGAGTGTGATGGTGGCAGGCAGCCATCTGCGTGGAAAGCACGTGATGGCAAACTTTGGTTTCCAACGATCGCTGGTGCGGCAATTATTGATCCAGAGCATATCCCGTTCAACAACGTTGCGCCGCCAGTCGTGGTCGAAGATTTTTTTGCTGACCAGCAGAAAATCGTGCTGACAGATGACATAACGATTCCTGCTGGCACGAGCAGCTATGAATTCCATTTTACCGCATTAAGTCTTCTCTCTCCGGCGCAGGTGAAATTTAAGTACAAATTGGAAGGTTTTGATAAAGACTGGGTGGAGGCCGGGACGAGGCGCACAGCCTATTATACAAATATTCGCCCGGGAAATTACACGCTGAAAGTTATTGCCTGCAACAATGATGGTGTCTGGAACGAAACAGGTGCGGAATTAAAATTTTACTTCCGACCGTATTTTTACCAGACGTGGTGGTTTCTGGCGTTCTGTGTTGGTGCTGTTGGTGCTGCCATCTATTATGCCTATCGTCGTCGCATTACGCTTGCCGAGCAGCGCGAAGAACAATTAAACAACCGTATTGAGGAAATGGTCGTTGACTTGCGTGTAGCTCATCATGCTACGTTGGAGGAAAAAGCAAGCGTAGAACTCAAAGTCGAGGAAGCCGTGCGACAATCGGAAACGGAAAAAGAGTATTTGACCGATAGCGTCGAGGAAATGCTCAACGAGATAACACGTTTTGCCAGTGGTAACTTAACCGTGAATCTCATTCCTAAAAATACGCATGACGATATAGGACGGCTCTATGTCGGCTTCAATCAAGCAGTAGGCAACGTGCGCTCTATGTTCCGTGAGGTCAACGAAGCCGTAAACACGACTGCCCGCGAGAGTCAGGAAATCTCTGAAAGCGCTGCACAAATGTCGAAAGATGCACAGCAGCAATCCAAGCAAGTACGCGAAGTTCACGGTGCTATCGGTGAAATTACGAATACGATTGTTGATACGGCAAAAAATATCACCCTTGTGGCAAATATCGCCACTGAAGCTGGCGAGAGCGCGAAAGAAGGCGGTAAAATTGTTGCCGAAACGGTGGACGGGATTAACCGTATCAATGAGATGGTTCAGGAGCTTTCGG
>JANYIG010000081.1 GCA_025358765.1 Candidatus Kapaibacterium sp. | reverse complement strand
CCCACGGATACGAATGCGCTCACCGGAAGAGAATTGATTGCGCTTGCAGCCAAAGAATTTAACATCAGGCCGCGTCACACGGTGCTGAGTAAATTTATGCTACGGATGGTCGGTCTGTTTGTACCTGTAGTCAAAGAATCGTATGAAATGCTGTATCAAAGCGAGAGCGACTATCTTTTTGACAGCAGCAAATTTGAAAAGCGTTTTGCATACACGCCGACCTCCTATACGGAAGGAATAGCTCTTACGGTGCAGTCTGCAAAGCAATCTACAATGTAATCTCTCAAGCAATAATGCCATGAACATCTCCGAATTTTCCGTCAAAAACTACCAATTTACGCTCGTCATGTTCCTGATGATGCTGTCGTTAGGCACATACTCTCTCATTTCGATTCCGAAAGCGGAAGACCCTGTGTTTCCGATTCCGCAGTTTTTTATCGTGGGGATTTATCCGGGAGCAAGCCCGCTCGACGTGGAGCAGCTTATTATTGACCCGATTGAGGATGAGTTGAACGAACTCGACAATATCAAGTCCATCAAAACGGACATTGACGACGGAGTAGGCGTGATTCGCATTGAGTTCAACAGCGATGTGAATGTGGATACGAAATACGAGGAGGTCTTGCGGCAAGTCAATGGTGTACGCCCCAAGCTACCAAGCGGTCTGCTGAGTTTGAACGTGGATAAAGTAACAAGCGAAAACGTAAATATCGTGCAATTTGCGCTGTGCTCTGAAGTTGCGTCGTACAAAGACTTGGACAAACAAGCAGAACGCCTAAAAACCCGCTTGGAGGCTATCAAAGCGCTCCGCAAGGTAAAAACCCATGCAAAGCCGGAGCAGGAAGTCTTTATCGGGCTGAATCTTGAGAAAACCGCACAGTTACGACTTCCCGTAAGCCAGATTATCAGCGCAATTCAAAGCAATAATGTGAATATACCCGCAGGCAGCGTGGACATTGGTGCGAAAAAATACAACATCAAAGGAAGTGGTGATTTTGCGTCAGTCGAGCAGATTGCATCCACCGTTGTGGGCGGCGCTCAGGGCAATGTTGTGTATTTGCGGGATGTAGCGGATGTTTCATTGCGCGATGAGGATGTGAATTACGTTGGGCGATACTCAGGCAAACGCGGCGTGTTTATCACGGCAAACATGAAAGCTGGGCAAAATATTTTTGCCACGCGAGACCAGATTATGAGCGTCACGGACGACTTTGAGAAATCGCTGCCTCCGGAAATCAAGCTCCAGCGCGGCTACGACCAATCAAAAAATGTCTCGCATCGGCTCTCTGGATTTGTGCGGGATTTTATTATTGCTATTGCGCTTGTACTCGTCACGTTGCTACCACTTGGGTTGCGAGCCTCGTTGATTGTGATGATTTCCATCCCACTTTCGTTGGCAATGGGGTTGGCGCTGTTGCAATTCACAGGCTTTAGCATCAATCAATTAAGCATTGTGGGTTTCGTGGTGGCGTTAGGTTTGTTGGTGGACGATTCGATTGTGGTGGTGGAAAATATCGAACGATTCATCCGCATGGGCTATAAACCGCTTGCAGCCGTGATTGCAGCCACCAAACAAATCGGTACGGCGGTGATAGGCTGCACGGCGACGTTGATTCTGGCATTTTTGCCGCTTGTGTTTTTGCCGGGTGCTGCGGGCGATTACATCCGCAGTTTGCCGGCGGCGGTTATCTACACCGTTATTGCGTCGCTCGCCGTTGCATTCACCATCATTCCGCTGCTTTCGCGGCTGATTTTGAAAGAACAAAGCGAACACGGCAATAAGGTCTTGCAATGGGTGATGCACGGTATTGAACGTTCCTACGGACCCGTGCTGCATTGGACGCTCACACACCCCGTTATCACTATCGTTGTGGCAATCGGTTTGTTCATTGGGAGTTTGGGGCTTGTACCAGTGATTGGTTTTAGCCTGTTCCCGAAAGCAGGGCTGCCTCAATTCCTGATTACCGTTGAAACGCCGGAGGGAAGCAGCCTCGCGCAAACGGATAAGGCTGTGCGGCACGTGGAATCACACTTGCAGGCGTATCGCTTACAACGACAAGAAAGCAACCATGAGAGCGACCATGAAAACGCTGCAAAGCCTGTTGTCGGCTGGTTTGCAAACATTGGCAAGGGCAATCCGCAGATTTACTACAACGTCGCGCCGAAAAACGAAAAGAATAATGTAGCGGAACTTTTTGTACAACTAAGCGAGTATGACGGTAAGGCTACACCTGCCTTTCTGGATGGTTTGCGAGCAGAATTCGACGTGTATCCGGGTACTCGCATCGAAGTGAAGGAATTTGAAAACGGTCCCGTACTCGACGCACCTATTGCCATGCGGGTTGTGGGCGAGGACTTGGACACGTTGAAGGCGCTTGCGGCGCGGGTGGAACGGATTATGAACGAAACGCCCGGCACGCAGTATGTGAACAATCCCATTCGCATCGCCAAAACTGACATCAGCGTGAAGATTGACCGCACTAAAGCGCAATTGCTTGGTGTGCAGACCGCAGAGATAGATAGAACCTTGCGTCTGGCAATTGCTGGTTTGAATGTGGGGGATTACCGCGATGACAAAGGCGAGGAATACACGATAACGCTTGGGTTGCCGCGTGGAAATCTAAGTCACGGGCAATCAGTCTTCCAGCAAGCCGCGTTCAAAGGGTCGCTCAAAGAGCAGTCGGAGCCTGCGTTGGCGAACTTTGGTAAACAAACGTTTGATGCGTTGGATAAAATCTCCGTAGCGGCGGTGACGGGCGCACAGATTCCGCTGAAACAGCTTGCGACCATTGAGTTCGAGGCTTCCCCAACCACGATTAAACATTACAACAAACAGCGTTCGGTAACAATAACATCCTACGTCAAAACCAGCGTAAACACGGACGCAACAACAAAAAAAATTCTTGCTGACCTTACAACGCTACAGCTACCGAAAGGATACCGCATTATCCCCGCAGGCGAGATAGAGAGCCGTCAAGAGAGTTTTGGCGGCATAGGGGTGGCGGCTATTGTAGCGGCGTTTGGAATTCTGGCGGTGTTGGTGTTGGAGTTCAAGAGCTTCAAAGGCACGTTGATTGTAGCATCGGTGATTCCGCTTGGCATTGTTGGCGGCATTCTGGCGCTGTTGTTGTCTGGCAATACGCTTTCATTTACGGCGGCGATTGGCTTTATTGCGCTGATTGGTATTGAAATCAAAAACTCCATTTTGCTCGTAGATTTCACAAACCAGCTCCGCGAGCAAGGTATGGGGCTGAACGAAGCTATCGAAAAAGCGGGTGAGATTCGATTTTTCCCGATTTTACTTACGACGCTCACGGCTTTGGGCGGTTTGATTCCGCTTGCACTGGAAAATTCTGCGCTGTACTCGCCGCTTGCACTCGTGATTATAGGCGGTTTGATAAGCTCCACCGTTCTGACGCGCCTTGTTACGCCCGTGATGTACAAACTTTTTGCGCCGCAGATTACACTTGTTGGCAATGAAATGTAGAATAGAGTGTATTCCGATTATTGCTCAAGGCTGCCATTTTATTGTACAGGGTTGTCATTTTTTGCACAGGGCTGGAATGCCATAAAAACCAATTCGGAATATCAATGTCATTAAGTTAACGTGAGTTCGACATAAGAAACCCCTCAAAGTGCGATAATAGGAAGCATTTGGAGTTCATCAGGAAAAATCGTGTCGTAATTGACCGATGGCTTTTTCGGCAGATAGGTGTAAGCAATCAATCCGGCATAAAGATTCGCCAAGAAATTCATCGGGCTACGATGCCGCGTATGCTCAACATAGCAGATATTTTTGAGTTGGTCGTTGACCGATTCGATGACGGCGCGTTTGCGGAGCAAGAGTTTATCCATCAGAGGCATGAGTTTGTTTTTCATACCGCGTTTGAGTTTGGTTATCAGGGTAATACCGTTGCTGAAGAGGGTTTCAAAGAGTTGTTTGCTGATATAGCCCCTATCACCAACGAGTTTTCCCCAGAGGGTTTTGCTGAGTTGGCGCATCACCCGTCGGTCGCGGTCATCAACATTACCGGGCGAGAGTACACAACTCAAGAGTTCGCCACAATCGTTGATGACGATATGGAGTTTGAACCCATAGAACCATCCCATGGAGGTTTTGCCGCGCCGAGCATCTTCTTGGAACACCTTGTGGCTTGGGATGCGGCGGTTATCACAGACCGCCAACGGTGTTGAATCCACAAAGGCAACCCCCGTTGGGCGAGCCAAGCGATGCCGATGCAGGAACATGGCTAACGGAATCGCGGCTTCTGTTTGCAGTTCGACAAAGCGATTGTAGCTCGGTAGCTGCGGAAACTCTGAGCGCAGGTGCAGCATCACGTGTTTGGTATAAAAATCCTTGAAACTGCGATACTTTTGCTGATGAAACCAGACCATAATGGTCATCACTTCGCTGAGCGAAAGTATGGATTTTTTCTGACGTTGTTTGCTCTGCTTGGGCAAACAATGGTTTTCAAACTCTGCTTTGAAGTCATGGCAGAAATCATCAATCTGGCAAAATATTGTTGTAATATCCATGGAAGGCTCTCCGAAAAAATGAGTAAATGGTTGTGATAGCTCAATTTACGCTTTTTTCAGAGCCTTCTTCTTATATCGAACTCACGTTA
>JANYIG010000069.1 GCA_025358765.1 Candidatus Kapaibacterium sp. | reverse complement strand
GTGACGAGCATTCGGTTGGGAAGCACAGGTAATGGAGCTTCTTCACCGTCCGAGAATGCACCGGCTTTTGCGACAATGCGATAGACAACCGCTTGTACGCTCGTTGTTGCGCCATCGGGTACAACCACGCGCCATGCCACAACGGTGCTGCGACCCGCCTCAACGCTGAAGTTTTGCTGGGCATTGACGAGCTTGAAGGCGGCATCGAGCGGCTTCATCGAGATAGCATCCAAAAGCGTCAGTTGTGCTGCGCCCTGTAAGGTTTTATCGCTCAGGTTTGTGATTTTTACGGGCAGCGTAATCGTATCGCCCTCACGCAAAAAACGTGGCATATTCGGAAGCAGCATGAGTTCTTTTTGTGTGACCACGGTGCGTTCGAATGAACCCGTCTTCATATCCGGCGTATGGGCAAACGTCTGTAAGCGCCATTTGGTAAGAGCTTCAGGCATCGTGAATTTCAGAATCACCGCACCACTTGAATCCGTGCGGAGTTGCGGAAAGAAAAATGCGGTTTCATTCAGATTCGTTCGTGCTTTGACCGAAGCTAAGTCGGGTGTTTGATTTGGGGTGTTTTGATCTTGGGTAGTATAACCAGCAGTTTGGGGCAAAAATTCTTGTTTACGGGCTTCTGCTGCTTGCCCAGGTGGAGCGGGTGGTGGTGCAGATTGCACCGTCATCGCCATTGCGTCTGCCGCTTCATCATTATTGCTGATGCCGCCATTTTTTGCTCGCGCCACCCCCGTCGGAGCCGCCATGCGAAGCCCGTCTTTTTTATACATCCGCCCGCCACCGCGCCCATACCCGCCGCCAAGCGCTCGCTCAAGAATGTCGGTATTAAAGCGGTCGTAACCTTGCGCCGAGCCGCCAGAAATCGTGTACCAATCTCGTCCGCGTTGTTGTGAACTTGCTACGCCGAAAGTATGCTCTCTCATGTTCAAATGTGCATAGTTCGTCGCCCACGCAAAACCCTGCCAAGCGTGTGGGTACAAGGCATCCAGCGATGCGTCGTACATCGAAGCCAGCATTTCCGCCGCAACCTTCTCTGACTGTTTGCCCTTGATGGTCAAACGCCATTCTTCTTGCGAACCCGGCTGCATCTTGTCGCGGAAGGTTGAGGTCTCAACCGTCAAGTCTTTATTCGTCCACGGAACAGCAATGGTCACGGTTTGCTGGTATGCGCGATAATCGTGGATGAGCAGCAAATGAACAGCGATATTGCCGCGATAGTCTTCTACAATAGGAATCTCGAAGCGGCGCTGTTCAGCCTTAAAAGTATCAGCATTGAGCGCTAGCCATTCTTGCTTGATAATGCTACCTTTGTGTTCAATCTGGTACAGCAACCGTACACCCACAAAGCTCGTTCCCCACAAAAACGAGGCGGTCTCACCCGGTTCGCACGTGGTTTTAAGCGGCACGAACAACGTTGCAGCCTTCACGGGAAGCGCTTTTGTTGTACGTTCGTAGATGGTGACATAATTCGTCATCGTGAGCAATTCGCCCGAAACATCGGTTACTTGTGCGGTCACACGGTACATCCCTGTCTGTAAGCCAGATTGCAAGTCACGGACGGATTTATCAGGAATCATAAAATTGCCATTCGTCCCTGTTGTGAAGGGCATCGTAACGATGGTGCGCTCTGCTTGCCACGTTTGGTAGCGGTCTTCGTTGGCATACACATCGAGCGGAAAGGCGCTTGTGAACTCACGTTCTGACATCACAAAACGATCTGGTTCCGCAAAAACACGCTTGCGAACGACGTTCGCCGTAAGGCGCTCCGGTTGTTTTAGGCGCTCAATCGTCAGTGTGCCGCTCGTAGCAAGGGGTAAACCGTTCAAATTTCGTGATTGCACCGCGACCGAGAGCTTCTCCGATTTTTCAAGCACATCCGGAGCTGTAACCGAGAGGGTAAGTGCGGTATAGCCTACGGAAACGCTTGTTTCTGCGCTGTGGGTCTCGCCGTTGATGTCCGTCACATCGGCATACACGGTATAGCTAAACACGGGCAGTTCTTTCCGCGCAACGGATTTGTCGGGCAGAGCGGGGAACTGTAGCGTCCATGCGCCCTCAGCGTTTGTGGTTGTGGAACCATGCGCGATTTCCTTTTCACCAGAAGGCGGAGTTGGCTGCCACCAGCCGCGCCAGTACGGATACCGTGTACGGCGTACAACGCGATATTGTACGGTTGCACCATCTATCACCGAACCAGCATAACCTTTGGCGCTTCCTTTAGCGGCAACAAGCTCGCCAAGCCTGAATGAGCCTTGCGCTGGGTCAAATGCCGCAGAAAATTTAGGGCGTTTGTATTCCTCCACGCGTACCATCACCGAACCGTGCTCGTTGCGAAGCGTCACCTGCCCGTTTAACGTTTTCGGGGCGATAAATGCGCCTTGAAACGAGCCGTATTCGTTCGTTTGCAGCTTCAAATCTTGCACCTTTTGGTAATTCGCATCGTAAAGCTCCACTGTTGTCGGAACACCCGCAAGTGTCTTGTAATCAGGCTTTGAGTCGTCGCGGTGAACCACAATTCCTTTGAAGTATATTGTCTGCCCGGGGCGGTAGATACTGCGGTCGGTGAAAAGCATCGTCGTTGTGTATGGCTGTACGGGCTGATTGTGGGATGAATAAAACGCATTACCAGAAAATAAGGAGTCATTATTCGTTTGCAATTCTATGTAAAGGCTGCCTTGCTGAAAGCCGCGCTGAAACTCAGGCGCAGAGATTTCGACCTTGCCGTTTACGTCGGTTTTTTGCGTGGAAACAAGCGTAAAACGATACGCACTTGTGCGATTGTCGTAGGTGTACGTATAAAGTCGTGCAGCAACGTCTTTGAACGGCTCGCCCGTGATGGCACTGGTCACAAAGAACGTACTGGAGCCGTTTCCTGCATCTTGATGCACAAGCGAAAGCCGCGTAGCCGTGATTTCCGTCGAAGTAACGGCATTGTTCGTCAGGCTAAAATCCTCACGCTCGCTTGCAAGCACCAGATAGCGCCCAATGCCGAGTGCTGGCGCTTTTAGTTCAACACGGTGTGATTTAAAATCGTTCGCAGGGGGTTTCCCCGCGCTATCCATCGCAATCGGAAGCTCTACAACCCACTCGTGGAGCGGCTTTTGTTTAAGGAGTTTTTGAAATTCTTTGTCATCAAAATAACGATTAATGTTTCCCACGCGGTCGGTCAGGTTCTCGCGTTCAAGGCTGATAATACGGAAATAAATTTTATTCATATTGCGAAATCCCACACTCATCAGGAAGGGAGCGCTCGGCAGCGTTGTTCGTTCGGTGCTGACTGTCAGTTCTTTTGCCAAAATGCGATCACGCAGCGAACGGCAATTCTGAGCGCCGTTTGATTTCGATTCGCTTATCCCTGTGGTCTCTGACAACACCGCATCGCAGAGTGCCTTTGCTTGCGTATAATCGCCGTGTTGAAACGACAATTCAGCCAATTCGTACCGAACCTGATGGGAAGCGGGGTTGGAAGCAAATTGTTCTGCCAGCCGCTCTAATGCTTGTTTGTAGGCAGCTTCTTTGTCGTCGTTGAACGTCACGGAACGAGCGTATTTAAGGCGCTGAAGGTCAATATCTATCAATGCTTCGGGGGATTGGGCATTCAAATGCAAGGCACAAAGCTCTTGGTAGAGTTTTATCGTCAAAAATCGTGGATCGTTCGAGTCGGGAGCGGCGAACTGTTTCACAACAAAGTCCCGTGCGGGTTGCAGCGCGGACAAATCTTGAATCTCGAACTCTTGTGTTGGCTTCGGGAGTTCGTTTGCATTGTTCGATAAAAACGCGAGGGCGCGGTGTGCGAGCAAATCGAAGAGTGTTGGGCGAAGTTTTTCGGAGTTTTTTTCGATTACGAGTATGTCCTCAAAATCACGGATGGGCAGAGCTTTGAGACGTTTTGCATCGGTGACCGATGCCAGATAAAGCGCTCGCACCGTATCGAGCAGCCCGCGCACATCCCACGTCCTAAAATCATCGCCTTTGATGTCATTCGTCGCAGTACGATTGCCATATTTCCAGCGATTGCGTTGATAATATTCATGGTAAAGTTCCGCCAGAGCCGATTGCAACAGGGCTTTTAACGGTTGTTCTGTTGCGGAAATGGCTTTTTGGAGTTCATGCACAACCAACAGCTCGCCATTTTCCGTCGTTTCCGCCCGAAGAGAGGCTTTGTACATCAACGCTTTTGCGTAATGCACGTGATTTTTTTCTTTTTTCGTTTGCTCAAGCAATTTATCCACGAGTTCTAATGCCGACTTAGGAAGCCCATCATTCAGTGCTTTTTCGACCTTTTTCCACTCTTTAGCGTAGGCGCTATCAGATTTGGATAATTTCATTGTATTTCCTCCTGAGAAATAGTGCGGCAAGGAAGGCACGGGCGGTGCTGCGTTTGCACACAACGTGAATGCAACAACGCCAAGTGCCGCGAGCGTGAGGTGGCGAAAAATGCTCATAGATGGATAATAATCGTAGGTCGTTGGTTAAACTTCAAGGCTGATATGAAAAATACGACAATTGCAGTGTTTAGCGCAATCTGATTTTCAATTAGGTTTTTAATAGACTTCTTTCAAAAGTACCCTCACCCCAACCCTCTCCCAGTGGGAGAGGGTGCTTGGAGCGAAGCGCAAAGCGGGTGAGGATTGATAACAGTGTCTCTACCGACAGGGGCGTTATTGGAGAGGGTGCTTGGAGCGAAGCGCAAAGCGGGTGAGGGCTTCTTCAACATTGACTTTTGAAAGAAGTCTAATCTCATTGCCCATCAATGTCCGTCCAATACCACCTGTTGTGCCATTCCAAGCGGAAACCCCAAAAAGCGCTCTGCTACTTGCGAGAACGTCGTCGTTTTATCCGTCACGTAGCATTCCACAATACGGTTAAGCGCCGGATATGTGGCGGCGATATGTTTTTCTTCCAAAATAGCACGAGCCACGTTTACCGCTTCTTCGCCGGAGTTGATGAGCGCCACGTGCGGCAACACATCCTGAATCACGTCCGCCAGCATCGGGTAATGGGTGCAACCTAAAACGAGTGTGTCAATCTCTGCCCGCTTGAGCGGCGCAAGGTATTCCTCTGCGACAAGCCGAGTTGCGGGATGATAATGCCAGCCTTCTTCGGCAAACGGCACAAACAGCGGACATGCTTCGCTAAATACCTGAACGTCTTGAATATCCTGCCCATCCTTGTTTGCAGCCATTAAATGCTTGATAGCATAGTCGTAGGCTTTGCTTTGCACCGTTGCCCATGTGCCAATAACGCCGATGCGTCCGTTTTTTGTGTGGCGAAGAGCAGCGCACGCCGCAGGTTCTATCACGCCAACTACGGGTATAGGCGAAATGGTTTGCACGGCATCCAACGCCATTGCCGATGCGGTATTGCAAGCAACAATCACGAGTTTCACCGAACGGTGAATCAGGAAATCTACACATTCACGCGAATACGCCGTCACTGTTGCAGCAGATTTATTGCCGTAAGGAACCCGTGCCGTGTCGCCGAGGTACAGCACTCGCTCGTTTGGTAGCATATTGACGAGCTTACGAACCGTGGTTAAGCCGCCCACACCGGAATCGAACACACCGATAGGTGATTGGTTGTTAGTCATTGGTCATTGGTCATTAGTCATGAGATTCCCTGTTCCTTGAAAATAGTGATTATTTATCTTGCAACGAAATCTTGTACGAGAAAGCGTTGGTAAAAACCGCGTCTGTGCGTATCTTGCCGCCATAAAACCAATCCATTCCCCTGTTCACATATTTTCATTCAATACTATGAAGCGCTTAATTCTTCTGCTTCTTGGGAGCATAGTTTTGTGGAGTGCTTTTTGCCACTCCGCATTTGCACAAACGAAGCCTGTTACGGCTTCTCCAAAAGATTCTACCAGCGAGATTCTTTTCAAAACATTTCCACCGCCGCAAGAGGTTGTCATCTGGGGCATTGGTCCCTACGGCAGCATCAAAGGCTCGCTCAATACCTCTTTCAAACCATTTGCGAGTGCGGCATCACTTCCTGAATTGAACGAGGGTAACAGTTTTCCGGTGCTTGGAGTATCATCCGACTTTGGAGTAACGTTCTACACGCCAACATTATTCGGCGTGTTTGGCTTGAACCTTGATGCTGGTCTGTCATCGTATAAATATGGCACACAGTATATTTTTAAAAACATCCTTCCCGCAGATACGAGCGAGTATCGCCCAACCTTTACTACGCAACTCAATTATCTCACTTTTTCACCTATGCTCAATTTGAGTGGGTTGCTTTTCGGGGTAAAGATTGGCATTCCGCTATCGGGCACAATTACGTATCCCACGGCAACGACCAACCCAAAATATATCCAAATTCAAGACTGGAAAGGGCAGCAGCAGGATATTGACAAAAGCCTCCTCAATACGCTCATCGAAGCCCGCGTTGGAGGCATGGTGAAACTCCTGTCATCAAGACTTGGTGTCCTTCATTTAACGATTAATGGTAGTTTAGCCATCAATAGCGCTTTGAAGTCTGACTCGCTGACCAACACTATTGTGAAAAACTCGTTAATGGCGCAAAACCTCAAAACGGAAAAGAAATTTGAACCTGTTGATGCCATTCCATTTTCGGTTTCTGTGGGCTTAAATTATCTTTTTAGCATCACCAACGGTTCTATCGTGGATGACCACATCCGCCAGCAGGAAATCGTGGATAGCATTCGTACCACTGAACGCAAAATTTTTAACCAAGCTGCCGCTCTGCAAGCGCAGTCTTTGGCGCAGGCTGATACTGTTACCAACACTGTGCTTGCGACTATGGAGATCAACGACAAAATCAAAGCACTCGAAAAAGCCCGCCAAGACAGGCTCGATAAACTCGCGGCGCTTGAAAAAGCCCGCCAAGACAGCATTCGCCGGAGTTTGGCGAAAGAATTGACCGAGACCAAAAAGAAAGTTTTTGTGGCGAGCGTCACTGCTATTACGGGGGCGCAGGAGGATGGCAAAGACCTTGGTGCGGTGAAAGAATTGCGCGTAGAACAATTTTCGATGACCAGCTCGAAACCACTCCTGCCCATCATTTTCTTTAACGACAATTCATCCGTTTTGCCCGACCGTTATAAGCGCATCCGTTCAAGCGACCGCGAAAACTTTGCACTGCCCTCCAATCCTAATGCTTCGACGCTTGAGGTCTATGCAACAGTCCTGAACATCATCGGCAAACGTTTGATACAAAACCCAACGGCAAAACTTGTGCTGACGGGCTGCAATGCCGATGCCGGCGATGAAAAAGGGAATACGAAACTTTCCGCAGCGCGAGCAGAGGCTGTAAGCGGCTATTTACAGGATGTATGGAAAATCCAGGGCAAACGTATTGATGTTCGCCAACGCAACCTACCAGAGCGCTCATCCGCCGCGGTAACGCCCAACGGTATGGCGGAGAATCGTCGCGTGGAAATAGCCTCCGAAACGCCGGAAATCCTTGCACCGATGACCTACGAGTACACAGGCAAAATCGCAGCGCCGTCGGCACTCAACTTTGCTTTAGAAATCACGACGGGCGTTGGGTTAAAACAATGGGAATTTGAGATTCAGCAACTTAGTGGCGCGGCGGGAACAACGCTCAAGGATACAAGCGGCGGAGCCATATACCCGCAACGCCTGACGTGGCGTTTGAATGATGAACCCGCGACCATCCCGACTTCCAACGACCCTATTGCCGCCCGATTGAGCGCTTACGACGTGAACAATGCTCAAAGCCCTGATGCACCCGTGATTTCGCTTCCCGTAAAGCAATATACTCTTGAACAAAAGCGCCGCGAGGGGCGACCAGACATCATTATTCGCAATATCGAATTGCTTGCCGGTACGTCGTCGTCCGATGCACAGACCATGAGTACGAGCGCGAAGGATGTAGCCGCCAAGTTCGCATCCACACTGCCTGCACAGGCAAAATTAAGTGCAGCGTTCAGTCACACTAAAAACGAATCTGGTACACCGTCGTGGGCATCAGCAATGGGGGAAGCGATTAAACTTCCTGCTAACGCGCTCCGTAGCGGCAAAACTGTTACGTTCGACACAACATTTCCCGAAGCTCGGTTTTATGCGCGTTCGTTGAACGTCCGCGTGGAAACACCTGCGAAATAACAAAAAGTCCTCAAACGCAATCACACACGTGCGTCAGCTTGGTTTTACGCTATGCTGACGCTTCGTACTTTTGGGGTTGTTAGGATATAAACTGCACTCAAAAAAAACTTTTTGAAACTTCCATCACAGCCATAAAAGCCTGAGAATAACCATGTCCACCTACGTCCACCTCCACAATCACACGCACTATTCCTTGCTCGACGGCGCATGTACGCCTGAAGCGCTCATCAAAGCTGCTGTTGCCAATGGTCATAGCGCTGTTGGGCTGACCGACCACGGCGTGATGTATGGCGCGGTGGAATTCTACAAAAAAGCGAAGAAGGCAGGCATAAAGCCAATATTAGGCTGTGAGGTATATATGGCTGCCGGAAGCCGCTTTGATAAATCCTCCGGCAAAGCTGCCACCAAAAGTAAAAATTATTATCATCTTTTGTTGCTTGCCAGCAATGAAGCGGGGTACAGGAACTTGATGAAACTTTGTACCATCGGGCATACCGAGGGGTTTTACTACAAACCGCGTATTGACCGCGAGGTGTTGGCGCAGCACTACGAGGGTTTGATTTGTACCTCGGCGTGCGTGGGCGGTGTGGTGGGCGATGCGCTCGTGAACCGGGATTACGACAGGGCGCGTGAGTCGGCAATCTGGTACAAAGAACTTTTTGGTGACGATTTTTACATCGAAATCCAGAATCATGGCATAGACATGGACAAGCCTATTCTGGAATTGGCTCCAAAGCTGGCTCGTGAGCTTGGTATCAAACTCGTGGCGACGAACGATTGCCATTACATCAAGCCCGAACATGCGGTTTCGCATAACGTCCATCTGCACATCAAGGAAGCAACGCAGGCAACAGGTGGAACCTTCGACGTGGTGCGGAATCTGCGTTATGGAACACCAGAATATTACTTCAAAACGTCCGAGCAAATGGTGGAATTGTTAGGCGAATATGAGGGCGCGATTGAACACACGCTCGAAATTGCCGAAAAATGCGATTTTACCTTGAATAGCGACCTCCATATGCCGGAATTCCCGATTCCAAGCACCTCCGAAGCGACAACCTTGAACGAGTACATGGAGGAATTGACCTATGACGGCATTACGAAGCGCTATGGGGGCGAGCCGTCGCCGGAAGTGCGGGAGCGGACGGAATTTGAGCTTGGCGTTATCAAGAACATGGGTTTTGCGGGTTATTTTTTGATTGTGCAAGATTTTATCAATGCGGCGCGGGAAATGGGCATCAGCGTTGGTCCTGGACGCGGCTCTGCTGCTGGTTCGCTTGTTGCTTTTGCACTTGGCATCACCAACGTTGATCCGCTTAAATACGACCTGCTCTTTGAGCGTTTTTTGAATCCTGACCGCGTGTCTATGCCCGATATTGACGTGGATTTTAACGACGAACGCCGCGAAGAAGTGATTCAGTACGTCCGCGATAAATATGGCGAAAACTCTGTCGCGCAGATTGTTACGTTTGGAACGCTTTCCACAAAAGCCGTTATCAAAGACGTGGCGCGGGTGCTGGGGATTCCGCTTTCGTTAGTGGATACGATCACCAAACCTATTCCGACCGTCCTTGGCAAAGTCACGCCGCTTAAAGAAGCATTAGAGCTACCGGAATTACGCTGGGTGAAAGAATCGGACGACCCGAAGATTCAGCAACTCGTCGAATATGCGTTGGTGCTGGAGGGGTTCGCGCGGAATACGTCTATTCATGCGGCGGGCGTGGTGATTGCACCGGGTGATATTGCGAATTTTGTGCCGTTGTTCAAGCAAGATGCCACACTTGCCACGCAATACAACATGAAAGATTTGGAAGACGCGGGGCTGCTGAAAATGGACTTTTTGGGGCTACGTACGCTTTCCATCATAGACAATACGGTGGCAATGATTGAACGAAATCACGGCGTAAAGATTGACGTAGATGCGTTGGATTTGTACGACAAAAAAACCTATGATATGTTAGGCGCGGGCAAAACAATAGCCGTGTTTCAGTTTGAATCCGAACCAATGCAAAAGTATCTGAAGCTACTCAAACCCACGAGCCTTGAGGATTTGACGGCTATGAACGCCCTTTATCGTCCGGGTCCAATGGATAATATTCCGGAGTTTTGCGCCCGCAAACAAGGTAAATCCGAGATTACATCCTTGCATTCGTTGATGGAACCCGCTCTGAAAGCCACTTATGGCATCATCGTGTATCAAGAACAGGTGATGCAGCTTGTACGCGACATTGCAGGGTTTTCGCTCGCGCAGGCAGATATTATGCGCCGTGCAATGGGTAAGAAGGACGCAACACTCATGGAAGAGCAAAAGGAACTTTTTATCGAAGGGGCGCTCAACAACAAACTCGACAAAAAGTTGGCGGGTGAGATTTTCGATTTGATTTTGAAATTTGCCTCCTACGGTTTTAACAAATCACATGCGCTGGCGTATTCGTATTTGGCGTTCCAGACTGCATGGCTCAAGGCGCATTACCCCGCTGAATTTCTTGCAGCGAACATGACGGCGGAATTGAGTAATCAAGATAAAATCGTGTTGCTTATAGATGAATGCAAGTATTTCGGGATTGAAGTGTTGCCGCCGGATGTGAACGAGTCGCTGTCTTCGTTTGCCGCTATCGGTCAGCAGTCATTGGTCATTGGTCATTCGGCGGAAGCGTCTTCACCAATGACCAATGACCAAGCAACGAATGACCATTCTTCACGGCGCATCCGCTTTGGTCTTGCTGCCATCAAGAACGTGGGCGAGGGTGCGGTGGCAAACATTGTTCGTGCACGGAATGAAAAAGCATTCTCATCGTTTTTCGACTTTGCCGTCCGCGTGGATACGAAATCCGTGAACCGTCGTGCACTTGAAGCCTTAGTGTGTTCTGGCGCATTTGATTCGTTGGATATTGGGCATCGTTCGCAGTTGTTTGCCGCGATTGACGACGCGCTGAAATACGCGAATGCACAGTCGCAAACGCAAGATGTTTCGATGGATAGTTTGTTTGGCGGCAGCGAAGCGGCAATGGCAGTCATGGAGCCAAAGTTACCAACGGCAGCGCAGTGGAGCTACTTCGAGCGCTTAAAACGAGAAAAAGAATATCTGAACTTCTACGTCAGTGGGCATCCGCTTGAGCGCTACCGCCCACACACAGCATTCGCAAACCTCCAGCTTGGCAATAAAGAAAGTAAGCTGATAGACAGTCAGCAGCAGGTGCGTGTGTGCGCCATCATAACGGGTATTCGCACGAAGCTCGACAAAAAAGAAAATATGATAGCGTTTGTGGGCATCGAAGATTTTACGGGTAAGGCAGAGTGTTTGTTCTGGAGCGACGCATTTGCGCGGTTCCGCGACAAACTTGTGGAGGATACTATTGTGATGATTGTTGGCAAAGCAAAAATTGATGGCAGCGATTCCGTCAAAATTACGGTGGACGAGGTTATTCCGATTGAAGACACACCAAAACGTTTCGCAAAGGGCTTGCACATTAGTGTTCAACGGGATAAGGCAAAACCGAATGACATCCAAAAGGCGCATCAAATCATTGTCGCAGCCAAAGGCACAAAAGAGCTACGGTTCAGCGTGTTTGATGAACATCAACAGCTTCAAAAACGCTACATAGCGCAGAAAATCAAGGTTGAACCAAATGATGCCGTGACGGAAGAACTCATCAAAATCTTTGGGCAGAAAAATGTTCGTTTCGTGATGGAAGGCTGATTTTATCGGTCTAATACCTGACATTTTTTGGTCAACGTTCATCATAGTGTACGAAAGCAAATAAAAAACGGCGCATAGATACTGGAGAACCAGTTCTTATGCGCCGTTTAACGTTTATCTATTCAGTAAGGCTTATTGCACCGTACCTACGGGCAATGCCGGAATCTGCTGAATTTCCAAGAGCGGAATATCAGCCGTATATTTGCTATTAAGAACTTTGATCATCTCGTTCGCAACAGCCCCGTAGCCGCGCGACGACGGGTGAACACCGTCAAGACTGAAGAAGCCACCGGAGATGTAGCTGAAACCTAACACCAACGAACCAACCACCGGATAGCCAGTTTTTTGAATATCTCCTACCAACTTATTTGCATCGAACAGCACGGCTTGATTGTTTGTGCTATATTTTGCAATAGCCGCGCCAATGGCTGTGTTGTAAGCGGTAACGGCGTTACGAACAACTGTTTGCTCCGCTTCGTCTAATACCAAGCCGTTCGGCATTGGATTTTTGATAAGAAGCTGCTGAATCAATTGTGGCGCTTGTGCAGGATTAGCGCTGATGGCAGCTGCGTTAGCGCCAACAAGACCAATCAAGGATGTTGCATAGTTTGTTACGCCAGTTGCTGCGGTCAACACAAACAAATCTCCATCCGTAATTTGCTTAAAGCCGCCCGGTGATGCCGAACTCGCCACAACCAAACCGTTCGGGAAATTTGGAAATACTTGTTTGATAATCCCTGCCAGCGCTGCCGGAACAACGGCACTGTTGTTGAGTATTGCCACAAGTCCGGCACGGATTTGTGGTCCCGCTGTCGTGAAATACGGCGCGGCAAGAACGTCAGGAATATTGCCCACGATGAATTTCGCAGTAGGCATTTTTTTTACGCAACTGTCCAACAACGCATTGTATTGGCGTGTGAACACTGCTACTTCGGTTGGTGCCGGACCGACACCTGCAACAGAGCCGTAGCCAGCCTCGAAGTTCGTGCCACTCGCGCCGCCACTACTTGCATAACCCAACACATCGTTGTTGCCAATCCAGAGCGAAACGAGGTTTGGATTGAGTTTTGCTGCTTGCTCCACAGCCGTTCTGCCAAGCGGGAAGCCTTGTGCGGGGTTGCCGCGTAAAACTGCCGAGAAAAACGGGTTGTAGAGTCCATTGGTTGTTACCCATCGTGCTTGATAGAGCGCGTAGGTTAGGTCTGTGGTTTGCGGGTTCATGTCGCGCAACAGAGCACCCGGAATGCCGAGATTGTTGTACGGACGGGAAAGCGAAGCGTTCGATGGCGCGGAACCAAGCGATGTAGAAATCAAGGTTGGTGCGCCCGTTGCCGAAAATTCTTTAATGCTCAAGCGCCCACCAATACCACCATCTGTAGGATATTGTGGGTATTGGAAATCTGTGAGACCTAATTGTTTGGCAATTTGCACCGGATACGCATACTGTGTTTCGTTTGCGACCACAGCGCCCGACTGGTAGCCGCCTGTAAGGCTGTTTCCAAGTGCAACGTAGGTAATGGTTGTTCCGTCAGCCACAAGAGTGCCTTTAATACCTGTGCCGGGTTGCGGCGAGAGGCTCGGACTACAAGCAGTGAAGCCTATAAGCGCTGCACCCACGACGGATGCAAGCACTGTGCCTCGTTTTAGAGATGTGAAAAATGTGTTCATAATGGTCATAAAATTAAAAGTGGAAATTTTTAGGTTAGAATGCAAAATTCACCGAAACGCTTGCCACATTTGCCCATGCGTTGTAGATGCCATTAAAATTAAAGGCTGTCTGAGCCGCTATCTTCGGGTCTTCACCGTTGGCAATCTTTTCTGCGGCTGTTGTGTTCGTAACAGTACGCTGAAAGCCATAGACAAACAAATATCCTACGTCAATCGAAATGTTGTTCGAGAGTTTGAAACCAAATCCTGCGGACAACCCAAGACGATTTGCGTCGGGCAGCGTTGGGTTCGTGTATTGAGCATCCACCGGAGCGGGGTCGTAATACGCGCCAAAACGCAATTTGAGCGACTCCGATGCACCAATTTCTGCTCCAACGCGGAAGTTTGGCGTAGTTTTGTAATTCCGAACACTGGCAACTGAGCCTGCGACAGCAGGATTACCCGGTGCTTTGTCGAAATTTACTTTGAGTGTGTCGTACGAAGACCATCCCGTCAAATCTACACCAAATTCGAGCAAAAGGTTTTCGTTCGGTTTGTACGAAACGCCAAGCCGTGCATCGAACGGCAGATTCAGGGTCGTGCTGCCTGGACCGTTAACAAAAAGGTAATTCAAACCACCGGTTAGTGGCTGTGTGTTTGCGGCATCAAGGCTAAATGTTGCATCGCCTTTGTACTCCACTTTGATATTGTGGCGATAGGAAAGTCCAATTTTAACCTGTTTGTTTACTTCATAGACCGCACCAAAGTTGAATGAGGGGGTATTGCCCGTACCTTTGAGGTTTAAGAATGGCTCAGGAGAAAAATTCACAACACGCTGGCGAAGCTCGGCAGTACCAAGTGTGTAAGTAAAACCAACGGCAAGCGAAAGTTTTTTATCCATCAATGAATACGCAATCACGGGATTCAGCGTGATGTTTTGGAGGTTAATGCGAACATTTAAATTCCGCCCAGCCCAGTTTGGATCCCATTCCGTACCCGCACCAAACGGCACAAACAAGCCAAATCCGATAGACAAATCACCTATTTTGTAGGCGGCAAAAAATTGTGGAAGAATAAAGGTATTATTCACCATGTTGGTCGTATTGAACCGATTAAGGTTCGTCGGGCCGGTAAATTTTGCACTGGGTGCAATCAGTGTCGTGCCAAGGCTTATGTTTAACCCCTCACGCAAAAAACTCATGCCTGCAGGATTGTAGAAAATTGTACTTGCATCAACCCCTTCGCTGACCACAGCAAAACTCATTGCCACGGCACGAGCATTGTGGTCGTTGAGCTGGAAACCGCCGGAACGTGCCGCTAATGGCGACAACAAGAGACAAAGACATAGTAGAAGAGCAAAACGCTTCATAAAAAACTCCTCCGAGAATATGGGATGAAAAAGAAGGGAACTTGTAGAAATTGTCGTCATGCGGGGCATACCTCGAAGCAGATTGGTACACCGCTTGGTGCACCGCTTGGCGCACCGCAGAACGTCTTCTACGTCACATTCAATCAGGCGAAATAAGGTACAAATAGGTAAGGTACAGCGCCGTTAGAAGTCTCGCAACATTACAAAAAAATTACATTCACTCAAAGGGCAATTTACGCCAAGAGTGAAATTTCTTCACTTCAGCGGAAATTTTGTACTCTGAAGCCATCTTTTGTCAAAGTGTAATTCATTTTGAATTCACGAGGAAAACTCGGATTTTTGCAACCGCTTGTCATACTGCTTCTCAAACTTGCCTGCCATTGTATTGAATATAAGCGCAGAGGGCAGGAGAATGCAGAGATTGAGAGCGTTTTGAAACCATTTTTTGCTTTAGCAACATCCATAGAAACTTAGATTCTCTGCGTTCTCCTGACGGTTTCCGTCAGCCTCTGCGCTCAAAAAAAACTCTGGACAAATTCAGCATTCATGAAAAAACATCTGTTTCCTTTCGTCTTCCTCGTTGTTCCGCTAATATTGTTGTTCGCACCAGTGCTGATGCTGAACAAAACGTTTGTGCCGCTCGACCAACTCCACACGATGAATCTACCCTACGCTGCCGCTCACGATTCGGTAGATGTGTACAACCACTTTCTGACGGACGTGATTGCACAAGTGTATCCATACAAAGTGCGGCTGCGCGAAAATCTCAAACGCGGCGAAATCGCATCGTGGAATCCAAGCCTTTTTGGTGGACATCCGCACTACGCCTCAACGTCGTTCACACACTTCGACCCAACAAACGTGATTTTGCTGTTTGCCGACATGCCCGCCGCATATCATTGGCAAATGCTCATAAAACTCTTGATAGCCGGCGTGGGGATGTATCTGCTTTTGGGCGTTTTTGTGCGAAACGAAGCCGTGCGTGGGCTGTTTGCAATGGCATATATGCTCAACAGCATGTTTATTGCCACGATGCAGCATCAATGGATAGTCGGTGCGCTCGGTTGGATGCCGTATTGTATCTGGCTTTTATGGCGATATTTCGACACAAAACGTTTACCTTACGCCATTGGAAGCGCATTGTTTTTAGGATTGGCATTTTTGGCAGGTTCGTTGCAAATTGATGCTATTTGTGTGATTATTCTCACTGTGCTTGTGGTTGCGCGGGCGTGGTGGAGTGAGCAGGGGAAAAAACGCGAAGAACGGTCATTAAAAACATTAGTGCTGCACCCAACGATTCTGGCGGGCGGTATCTTTTTGCTTGCGTTTTGTGCGGCAGCGGTGATGTTCTTGCCTTCGATAGAATTATTCTTGCACAATTTTAACGTTCGACTAAACCAGCAGGAGAACCGCCAATATTCGCTTGTGCGAGGGCTGATGTCTGTTCCTTTGCTCATATCGTTTGCCTTTCCGGAACTGCTCGGTAGTGTGCGTGGCTACGATATTACAAAAATTGTCAAAGCAACCATGAACGACTTTACGGCATATATGGGATTTGTGCCGTTTTTGCTCGGCTTGTGGGGTGCTGTGGCGCTCTGGAAGCCGCGTGCGGATAAAGCTGACGTGAGACCGTTTATCGCGCTTATGGTATTGGGTATTCTGATTCCCCTGTTTACGCCAGCGTACAAGTTTCTGTATCATCGGTGTTTTTTGATCTATATCATGGGACTAACGGTGGTGGGGGCTGTGGCGTTGGATGAACTTTTGCGCCAGAATACGGCTCATACTTTCGAGACATCGCTTGACAAGTCATTCGACAAATGGCGCAAATATGCGCTTGTGGGGATGCTCATGCTTTGCGGCGGCTTGCTCGTAGGCAATATTATGTTTGCAGTGAAACACGAGGCTATAACTGCTATGGCTCGGACGTATATTGAGCGGAATATGGAGCAGGGGCAACTTGCAGCAGGCAACCGCGTCTGGATGTTAGGCAGAGTGACGAAATTTTTCGCGCATTATTCATTGTTCGCGCCCACGATGATTGTTCCAATTGCAAGTATTGGAGCAGCATTGATGATTTTTGCATTCCGAACGCGGTTGCGTCATCATCTTTTTGTTGCATCATTGGCGGCACTCACCGCATTCCAATTGCTCTTCAGCGCTTGGTTATGGCTGCCATTGGTTGATGTGGACAAATATCCGTTTTATCCGCCCACGCAAGCAACAAACTTTTTGCAACGAGATACGACGCACTTTCGTATATTGCCAGTCTGGGATGCGGCTTCCTATCGCCTGTTTCAGCCGAATATGACCGATATGTATGGCATCGCTTCGGTGCAAGGCTACGAAAGTATTTTTCCGCCTAATCTCAGTCGTTCGGGCGGTGGAGTTGAAATTCCCCCAACCACACATTCACTCAGGCTTGTGGGATTGGCAAACGTGAAGTATCTCGCTACAAGCACTGCCATTCGTTTTGAGCATCCGGCTCTGACGCTCGTGGATTCTGGCGCGGTGAATATTTGGCAAAATGCGTATTGGCGTGACCGTGCCTACATGACATATCGCTATGAAGTGGTGAAAACGCCGGACGCACAGTATGCACGCATGTTAGACACCAATGCCTACAACGGACACTCTGTCTTGCTCTATAACGAGCCGTCACAGCAAATTTTGTTCGCCGATACCGTGACAAACACCGTTCGCATCGGTCTTGCGGAAAACAATCGCGTAGTGATTCACGTACAAACCGCAGAAGCAGGGTATTTCGTGCTTGCCGATACGTGGTATCCGGGCTGGAAGGCGCTTGTGAACGGGAATGTGCAAGAAATATTGCAAGCAAACTTTGCCCAACGCGCTGTGATTGTGCCTGCGGGCGAAAGCACGGTGGAGTTTCGTTTTGAACCGGCATCGTTCCGTGTTGGTGCGTGGGTAAGTGCTGTCTCTATTGCCGCATCAATGCTTGTGTGTATGGTAATGAGCGTCGGTAAACGTTCATCAAAAAATTCACAATCTGCGATTTGAAATTTATAATCTGAAATTTACCATCTGCTATGAGTTGGAAACAGCACGCAACACCACGTAATGTCTTTTTTTTCATGATTGCGCTGGTTGTTGTGCCGGGCTTTCTGGTCGTCATTTACACAGCATTCGTTATTTCTGAGGGTTTGCCGTCGTTAGAGGAGTTGGAAAACCCGAGGCAAGAACTTGCCACAAGAATAGTGAGCGCTGACGGCGAGGTACTCGACCAATTTTACGTAAAACGCCGCGAATACATGCCATTCGACAGTATTCCACGTGATTTTGTGAACGCGCTCATTGCTACCGAAGACCGTGAATTTTTCAACCACTGGGGCATTCATGTCACACGGATTTTTAAGGCGGTGATCAAAAACGTCATTGCATTCCGTACCCGCGAAGGCGCATCAACACTCACACAGCAGCTTGCTCGTAATCTTTACCTTACGCATAAACAGGTTTTAAGTCGAAAGGTAAAAGAGGCTTTCACGGCGCTTGAAATTGAGCGGACGCACACGAAACGGGAGATATTGGAGCTTTACACCAACGAAATGTATTTTGGTAAAGGTGCATCGGGCTTGCAGGTGGCATCACAAGTGTATTTTGGCAAACTTCCGCGTCAACTTACTTTAGATGAATGTGCTTTTTTAGCGGGTGTTGTGCAAAGCCCTGCTCGGTACGAACGGAATTACAAGGCCGCTACCATACGCCGAAACGTGGTGCTGGCTGCTATGCGTGACGTAGGCTATATCAACGGCGCACAGTGCGATGTTGCTCGCAACACCGTTACGCGATTCTCCACTGTGGAAGAAAGTGTGCAAGGGCGGAGTATTGCACCACATTTTGTGGAAATGATTCGCCAACAACTCCAGGACGATCCTCGCTTGCGTGGGCGCGACCTCTACCGCGACGGCTTGATTATTCACACAACGCTGAACGCGCGGATGCAAGATTACGCGAATCAATCGGTGCAAGAGCATTTATTGACGTTTCAAAAAGATTTTACCAAAGCGTGGCGCTGGGACGGCAAACAACAGCTGTTGGCGGAGGTGATAGAAAAGTCCATCAAGGAGCGTCCTGAGTATATGAATGCCGACAGTGAGGCAGACCGCAAAAGAATCGCAAACCGACTGCGTAGCAGTTCAGCGTTTGTGGATTCAGTAAAAATGGAGGAAACGCGTGTTCAAACGGGATTTGTGGTGATTGATCATTCGACGGGTGAAATCAAAGCAATGGTCGGTTCGGCGGTGTTTGGCAAACAAGCACGGTATTCACTCAATCATGTTTCGCAGATTAAGCGGCAACCGGGTTCAGCGTTCAAGCCGTTTGTCTATGCTTGTGCGCTCAACAATGGGCTTACATCGCAAACGGAAATTGAAGGTGGGGATTTTTCCTACACCCTTCCTGCGGGCAAAACGTGGGATATTGCAGGGCAAAAAGAAGAAGGACCAATACCATTGGCATCAGCGCTGAAATTTTCGGTGAATGCCGTTGCTGCACGACTTATCACCGAACATGTTCGCCCAGGCGACGTGATTAAACTTGCTCATAAAGCAGGTATCAAATCTGAGCTTGAGGCAGTATTTTCGATTGCGCTTGGGTCGGAAGAGGTTACGCCGCTTGAATTAACGGCATCGTACAGTATTTTTGCCAACCAAGGATTGTTCATGGAACCGTTTGCGATTGCGCGGATTGAAGACCGATTTGGCAATGTTTTGTACGACCGCACGAAAGTAACGGCAAACATCACCGATGTGTTGAAGCCTCGTGTGGCACGAGAAATGGTCGGTATGATGCGGAACGTAGTGAATAGTGGTACGGCAGCACGTGTGCGGCGCTGGTTTCCTTACGAAGCAGCAGGAAAAACGGGTACGACGAATGATTTTGCTGATGCGTGGTTTGTAGGATTTACGCCACAACTGAGTGCTGGTGTGTGGATTGGTTTCGACGATCACCGTGTGAAATTTACGGGTTGGTATGGGCAAGGCGGCACGGCTGCAGCGCCTATTTGGGCGCGGTTCATGGCAAAAGTTTATAAAGACCCGCTGTTGCGTTACAAATCGAGTATGCGGTTCAACACAGATTTTACGCCTGACGAAGGCACAGTGCCGGACAATGCTATTGAAAACGCGCCTATGGAAAATCAACAAATCGCAAAACCCGAGAAGCCAGATTCTACGGCAGGCGGACAGTGATGAGAGCAATGCAATACGTGATAGTTTTTACCGAATCGCATCCCGAATTTTTGCGGTTAGATAATCCATCACCCACACGACAGCGGCAACGACCAGCACAATCAAACCCACTTCGTGCCACCGCGCCAAACCCTGATATTGTACCAGCAGCGTCCCGATGCCACCACCGCCCACAAGCCCGATCACCGTTGCCATGCGAACGTTGATGTCCCAACGGTAAATCGTAATGCTGAGAAATGGCAAGATAATTTGGGGTACAACTGCGTACCAGACCACTTGTAACGGCGCGGCTCCGGTGGTTTCGATTGCCTCGACAGTTCCCACTTCGATGTCCTCAATTTGTTCCGAATATTGCTTCACAAGCGACGCTATCGTATGAACCGAAAGCGCAAGCATTCCCGCAAACGGACCAATCCCGACCCAAACCGAAAACACAATCGCCCAGATAAGCGGCTCAATCGAGCGTGTGAGGTTTGCCACAAAGCGGAGTATAGCGTAGAGTATTCGCAGCCCTTTGTGCGAACGAACGATATTGCGGGCACAGAAAAAACTTAAAACAAACGAGGCTGGAAGTGCTACGAGCGTTGCCATCAAAGCGAGGTAGATGGTTTCGATGGTTGCAAACACGACATCGCCAAAAATAGAAAATTCTGGAGTAAACAACGCGGTAAAAATCCGTCCGGCACCGTCCATGCCTTGTTTGGCAAAGAGGTCAACAAGAGAGATTTTTGTCAGAATCCACCCAGTAATAACGGTGAGCAGCCCAATAATCCATAACGAATGCAGGGCGGCTGCGTGTTTCCAAGTAGGCGATTCTTGTTCAATTAGCCCAAAGATTTTCCGTCCGGGCGAGGCGTGAAGCATGTTCATCGTCAATCCAAGCGCTACGCCCACTCCGCCATAAAAGACATACCAAACCACAGAAAACGCTGGTGGAGCTGTATCCCAAACAACACTATACCATAACATCCGATGGATGAGAATGATGACGTAACAACCCAAAAAGATGTCGACTGCAAGCGCCTTCCAGACAGTTTTTGTTCGTTCGCGGAGTTTGCGTTCGCGCTGCTGCTGAAGGAGTGCAGATGTATTCATACTGGTGTTAATTCAGAGTTGGCGCAAATAGCTAATTTTGAAGATAGCCTCTGTTTGTTTGTACTGCGTGGCATACTGCAAGCGTGGGAGCAGACCAGAGCCTTCCGTCGGAAACGTGCGTCCGTCGTTGAACACGAGATACACGAACGAAAGCGGCTCAAATTCCCACGAAAAGCGCATGTTTAGCGAGGTACGTTCGGCGGCAGTGTTGTACTGATAAAACCCGACGAATTGCAAACGAGGGTTGAGTGCCAATCGTAATTCCGCCGAAGCAAGGTGGGATGTACGTTCTGGAACGGCGCTGACATTGCGGAAGTTATCCCACTCGTAATTAAGCGTGAATGCGACCTGCGGGATAGGAGCCGCTCGACCCGAAACCGTCACCGTGCGAATGCTGCCATCGTAGTATCCACCAGCTCCGGCGCGTACTGCTCCGCTCAACGGCTCACTTTGGTCGGTGGAGCCGCGAACAGTGAACGTGGCGTAGTGATAGGCACCCCGATGAATGGTGAGTTCCGGTAGAAGGTCGAACTCATCTATGGGCTTGATATTTTGCCAGTTGAATTCCGCAAACGCCTCAATACTACTACCACTCTCGAACAAGAGGCTGCACGGATTGATGCGCCAGTGTGCTTCTTGGAATGCCAAATCAACCGTGCTGTGATACATCTCGAAAAACATACTGGGTTTGAGTGAGCGGATGCCGTCTGGTTTCCACGAAGGTCGTAAATCAAGCTCAAACTCAGGATTGGTGCGGATAAGGTCGTTCCGCGCTACGAAACCCGTTGCGGGATAATACGTTTTTGAGACATACACCTCCTCCAAACTCAGGTACGTCGTGTTCGATTGGTAGTTGGCGGTGAAGTACGCTGCTAAGCCGGATGCAGACGAGTCTGTGCTGCGTTTGTCGAACGAGCCGCTCACCACGCCGCGCAACCAGGCATCCTGACCCACGCGGTAGAATGCGTCCAGAACGCCCACCACATTCAGTGCTGATGTGGCAAGCGGGGAAGCGTCGTCGAAGCGCGTTGTCACCATTGCGCCGATACGATGCCCGTCGCCCACGTTTTGAGCATACCGCGCTACGAGGAATGTGCTAGAAGCAGTCGTGTCGTTACCGCGCTGGCGAATCACCAGACCGCCCGCAGCGCGGTCTGCCGTGCGATGAACGAGCCGCAAGCCGGCATCAAGCGCAAGAGGATTATTGTTCACATCCAATCCTATACGACGGCTGAAGAACGGCGAGAACATGCGGTTGTCGGTGTTGAAAAGGCTCGCGCTCTCTAAAAAAAATTGCCGTCGTTCCGGGAAAAACACAGAAAAACGGCTTAAATTCACCACTTGACGGTCGGCATCCGCTTGAGCAAAATCTGTGTTGACGGTCACATCAAGAATCGTATTCGGCGTAACCGCCCATTTTACCTCGCCGCCCGGATGAAATTCCCAACCTTTTTGGTCGCGTTCGCCCTGCACGTGGGAATCAACATAGCGCGTAACGATGTAGGGCTGCACCCGAAGATTCACCGACGGCGGCGGCGGTTCAATACCCTCCACGCGCCCTGCGTAGGGCATTCGGTTTGCACTGTAGGCGCGGGGCCAGAGTGACCAGCCGGTGAAAATATTATGGCGGCGAATCACGCGCATAAAGTTAATTCCCCAAAGATTCGCCGTCGTTGCTCGTGGCTGAAGATTGTTTGCAGGCTGCTCCACTCGCGGATAGCGGAGTGTTGACCACGGAATCGCAATTTCCGCCGTCCAGCCGGAGTCTGTGACATTGGTGCGGGCACGCCAAACGCCATCCCAGTCGCGGTCGAAAAACGTGTCGTCAAAACCCAATAAATCGCGCTGTGCACCGTAGGGATTGACCTGAAACGCTTGTGCATTGCGCTCGTCGAGGAATGTGTCGAAATGAACACCGAAAAAATCGTTGGTGAAATAATCGAAATCACGGCGCAAATCCGGCACACGAACGCCCGCCCAACCGACCGTATCGCGGCAAAATGCGCCGATATAGAGATAATCATCGTCGAACAATATTTTTACATCCGTATCGAACTGGGTCGAATCGCCTTGGCGCGGTTCTACGATGGTAAAACCACGTGTGGTAGGTGTTTGCTGCCATGCACTCTCGTTCAGAAGTCCGTCAATAATAGGCTTGGAGGTTGTGCGTCGCGCTTGCATGGCGCGTTTGGTAGCTGGCGGCGGGAAAATATCTTGCGCTGAAAGTTGTGTAGTTACAGCGCAAAAAATCATCACTATAACTCGTAGGGTATATTTCATAAAAGAAAAAATCATTCCCACTCAAAGTGTGGAGGCAACAGGTAATGGAAGAGTATTATTTCACAAATCTTGCCGCATCAAGCCGTAGTGCCACATTCTCCCAATTCACAATCTTAAAAAATGCTTCCACAAATTCTGTGCGGCGATTGCGATATTTTAAGTAATACGCATGTTCCCATACATCAATCACCAGAAGCGGCACAGCACCCCATTGCGTAAGTTTTTCGTGGTTTTCGCATTGCAGCACGATGAGTTTTTTCGTCATCGGATGCCACGCCAAAATACCCCAACCATTGCCGTCCACATCACTACTCACGCGGGCTATGAGCGCCTTAAATTTGTCAAAACTGCCAAACTCCGTTTGAATGCTTTTGAGCAACTCGCCTTTGGGTTCGCCACCGCCACCTTTGCCGCTTGGAGCAAGGTTCGTCCAAAAAATACTGTGCAAAATGTGGCTCGACGCATGAAGCGCCGACTTTTTCACCCAATAATCTACACCCTCCAAATTCCCGCTTTCGCTTGCCAGCTTGATTTTCTCCATATCTTTATTCAAGCCTTTCACTGCGCCACCATGATGAAATTGATGATGCAATCCTACCGTTTCCGCATCCATCTGCGGCTCCAATGCGTCTTGCGCGTAGGGTAACGGCGGCAAAATATAGACACCTTTTTCGTCGGTGAGCTTGTCCAACCCATCCACCAAAAACGGTTCGGCAAAAGCGTTTGTGCCAAGCGGTGCGAGCGTTGCTGTAGCAGCGCTTGCGGCAAGAAAATGACGACGGTTCATGATGATACGAGTAGTTGTGACGAAAAAAATGGGCTTGCGTTATTCATTGTTAAATTGGTTTTCCATCAACTTTTCTTTGAAGGTTGCGCCAAACGTGAAGGCAAACGTAAGCTGCACAGCTCTGGTATCAACCTTTGCAATACGACTGTAGGAAAAATTATCCCCAGCAAGAACATAGCCATTTGATTGCGTATTAAAAATATCGGTGACAATAAGACCAATACGCCCTTTTCCTTCAAAGATTTTTTGCTGGAATCCGGCATCCACATTGTAAATCGCAACCCGTGTACCTTGTGGTATGGCGGTCGGAGCGTTGTAGTTACCGATAACTTGCAAACTTGCATTTTCCCAAATCGTCAAGGTATTGACAATTTTTGCATACCACGTAAGAACGCTATTGCCAAGCCCTTCTTGTAGGCTATTCCCGTCAATCGTTTGCTTAAAAAGGGAAAAACTTGCATTTGCCGTCCAAAACTTTGTTGGATAAAGGCTTGCAATTGACTCCACACCGTACGTTATGGCATTGCCAAAATTGGTAGGACGTGAAAGGGCCACATTATTGTCGAGCAACACAGTATAGCGGCGAATGGCATTCGTGGCGTAACGGTAAAATACGGACGCTGATACCGATGCTGCCTCCCAATCACGGCTGTATCCGGCTTCCACGGAATGAACAAGCTCCGGCAGCAAATTCGGATTGCCGCTTGCTTGATTGAGCGAATCGGTAATATCAATAAATGGGTTCAACTGTCCCAAACTCGGGCGATTGATGCGATAACTATAACTTAGTTTCCAAAACTCGCTCCTGTTTACGTAATACGTGCAATTCAGGCTGGGAAAGATATTCCAATACGGTCGAAAAAACGAAATGCTTTTATCCTGCGAACTGCCTTCATTCCACGCATACTCACCACGTACGCCTGCATTAATATTCCAATGTGAAGCGGTTTTTTCGCCTACATTCATGGAATACAGCGCATACACCGCATGAATTTGTTCCTGAAACGAGAACATTGTGGTAAGGCTGGCTCTGGGAATATATGTATTGTTGATATTATCTGCCGTAAGGAAATCGTTGGTCAAAAGCCGCACAATCCCTTTGTATCCCGTTTCTATATGCGCGTTTTCCGTGACGGGGTGGGTGTAATCCACCTTAAAATTTGTAACGGTGGTGTTTTGATAATTGTGGGTGCGCTGTAAAAAGGGCAAGCCAAGATTTTCACCGACAGCGGTCAGGCTTTGATTGGTGATGTCCGTGTTTTCGCGCTCGTCGTTCAACGACGAGGAAAGTGAGAACGTAAGCTGCTGGTTGTTCTTATCAAACTTTTTTGCGTAGCTGACTACCCCTTCGATAACGGCACCACGAAGAATTTCCACTGAACGGCGCGAAGTCTGGGATTGAAACACGTTTTGCTGATTTCGGAATGTGTTCAGGAGTGTCTCGTCGTTGTCCTGCCCATTGAGTGCGCCCAAAATTTCCACGCTGAATACGTCTCGTGTACTCAATGTATAATCGAAGGTTAGGCGCAAATTTTGATTCAACTCCAAACGATTATCGGAGCGATGTTGTGTGAGGGAATATTCATCTGGCGAGTCAGTATTCACGCGGTCGCCGTTGACGATCCGTATTCGTCCAGCAAAGCGATTATCATATGCCAAACCAATATTCCAGTCATTTGTCTTGTAATTAGCCAGAACGGAGCTGTTTACACGCCCTTTTGCGCCCCATCCGCCGCCTAAAGCAGCCGCAATATTCAAATTATCAAGGTCGCCTTTTTTCAGCCGAATGTTGATAATGCCCGCTTCAGAATCGGCATCATACTGTGCAGTTGGATTATTGATAATTTCAAGGCTTTCGATGCTGCTTGCGGGGATATTATCCAAATTTACCACACTTGAATTGCGCCCGTTAATGAGGATAAGCGGCGCTTTGCCGCGTATGGTAACAGCACCTTCGGCATCTACGGCTACCGTCGGCATATTGCGAAGGATATCAGTTGCCGTGCCGCCTTGCTGGGTGATTGCGGCATCGGCATTCATCACAAAACCTTGCGCTGTCTTGATGACAACTTCTTTATTAGCCGTAACCTCCACGCCATCAAGAATTTTTGTATCACTTTGAAGGATAATGGTTTTGAGATTTACGGTCGGCGTTGCATCGTTCAGCGTACATTCCGCTTGGTATTCCTTGTATCCCAATCTTCGTACTTTAAGAATATATCGCCCAAACACAAGATTAGAAATTGTAAACACACCCGCCGTATTCGTGATGACCCCTTTGACGAATTTACCGCCTTGCGCCGCATAAACAACCACGTTTGCTGATGGAACCGGTGTATTATTGTCCGTAATACTCCCTTTGATTGTACCAAGTTCTTGAGCACAAACTTGAATCGCTTGCACTGGTATGCCGCAGAGCAACAGATAGGCAAGGCTTTTCACAACAAATCTCAGAACTGCTTCTGAATTCGTTTTCCCAACGCTATGAAGGTCGAAAAAACTACATCGCTTCATTCGTTTGTCCTTTTGTGAATGTTGGTGTGTGGAGAGAGTTCGTTGCCGTGTTCGCGAAAAAAAAAACAGCAGTCTGCTTCTGCGGCTCTTGTTGGATGTTTTTATCGGGCCGTTTCAAGCAAATACGTCTTGAGCCGTGCGTAGTCGTGCGGAATCACAAGCGCTTGTTTTTCCTTATTCAAATATTCTTGCAAACGTGATGGAATTTCAACGTTGATGCCAAGCGCTGGTTCCACAATGTCGCCAAACTTTGCCGGATGCGCCGTTGCAAAAATAATGCCTTGTCTATTTGCTCGTTCGTCAGCTGACATTGTAGCCCGATAACGCTTGAGTGCGGCATAACCAACGGCAGTGTGCGGACACATTACGTAACCGTGCGCTTTGTGGACTTCTGCCAATGTTTCTAACGTTTCTTCGTCAGAAATACTTACACTCCATAAATCCTTGCGAAGCGCTTCCACACTGCCGCCGTAAAGCTCACTCACTCGTGCAAAATTGCTCGGATTGCCTACATCCATTGCATTTGAGGGCGTTGAGACGGAAGGTTTTGCATGATATTCGCCGCTTTGCAAATAGAGCGGCATTGTGTCATTACGATTCACACCAGCCACGAAGCGGCTTACGGGCAATCCCATTCGCTTGGCAAACATTCCGGCGGTAAGATTGCCAAAATTTCCGCTTGGTGTGCAAAATATCGGCGCTTGATTATTTCGTCCTTCGGCAAGAAGTTGTGCATAAGCGCGGAAGTAATAAAGCGCTTGCGGTAGCAACCGAGCGATATTGATCGAGTTTGCCGACGTAAGAGCCACAACCTTGTTCAATTCTGCGTCTTGAAATGCTTGTTTGACGAGTGCTTGGCAATCGTCGAACGTACCTTGCACCTCTATTGCCGACACGTTTGCACCCATCGTCGTGAGTTGTTGTTCCTGAACATGGCTGACTTTGCCTTGCGGATACAAAATAACGACGCGAATGCCCGGAATCCCCAAAAAGCCCTGTGCAACAGCGCTTCCTGTGTCGCCAGAGGTTGCAACAAGCACAGTAAGTTCGCGCGGGTCGTTCACGGTGCGCTCACGCAGATAGCGCATTATCCGCGCCATAAACCGTGCACCGAAGTCTTTGAACGCCAGCGTCGGTCCGTGAAAAAGCTCGACAACAGACGTGTTCTCGTCCAGCCGAACGAGCGGTGCATCAAAGTTCACCGCCTCGCGCACAATGGTTGCCAACGCTTGTTTTTCCTCCGCCGACGGAAATACTTCGCCGATACATGCTTCCATCACGCGCG
The DNA here is from genome assembly GCA_025358765.1 of Candidatus Kapaibacterium sp. GTDB lineage: Bacteria > Bacteroidota > Ignavibacteria > Kapaibacteriales > UBA4661 > JANYIG01. The sequence goes on along the minus strand of JANYIG010000069.1, from coordinate 16,203 downwards.
CGGACATTTCTGCAAAAGGCATCGTTGCAAGTTCAGCAAAAAATTCCGTCGGCAATGTGTTGATATGGTCGAGCATATACAGTCCGCCATCGTCCGCAAGCCCTTGCAGGACAGCGTTTGCGAAGGTGGTTGTGTGTTGGCGATTTGTTGTACTGTAAAGGTTCATATCATTGGTTGATTGGTCATTTGTCATTGGTTAATTGGTCATTTGTCGGCTATTGAAGTGACTTTTGTGCCAATGGATTGAATATAACGGTTCAGTTTTTTGCCGCATTGCTGGATAATTTCTTGGAGTTCCTGATAATCATTGTCAGTAATCAAGCGACGTTCGAGTGCTTTTGCGAACCACGTGCGCGTCTCGTAGAGCGAACCACGTGCATAATAGTAAAACAGCTTGTTCTCCTTGTATGAAAACCGCCCGTAACCTTCACTAATATTTGCTGCAACAGAATCCGCAGCTCGAATCATCTGGTTCCCAAGCGTTTTTCGAGCAAAATCATCCCACGTTATCGCTGCGTCCCAACAACGTTTACCAATAGTCATTGCCAGTTGATACACTTCCAACTCATCAAGTGTATGCCGTTGTTTTTCTATATTCTGTGTTGACAAATAACCAATGTCCAAGTAACCAATGACCAATGACCAATGACAAACATCCTCTCAAAACAGTTTCGGTCCCGTTCCCCAGAGCTTCGACACGTATTCGGTACAATCCACATTATATGGGCGCAGAGCAGCTTCCATCGCAGAAGCGGCTTTTTGTGCGGCTTCCAGCGAATCCGTGAGCGCAAATACCGATGGACCCGAACCCGAAATGCTGCATCCAAGCGCTCCTGCCGCCATTGCTGCGCGTTTCATATCGTGGAAGCCCGGTATAAGCTGGGCGCGAACGGGTTCCGCCACCACATCGTTCAGCGAGCGCCCGATTAACGCATAATCTTCCTTCATCAAACCCGCAATCAAACCTGCAAGGTTGCCCCATTGCATAATCGCCGTTTTGAGCGGGATTTCTTTCGGCATAAGCGAACGCGCCATGCTCGTCGCCACTTCTATATGCGGACGAACAACAGCGCAGTGCAAGCGCTTGGGAACAGGGATTTCTACTGCATCTAACGGGTTGTAGCCCCGCAAAAGCAGGATGCCGCCCGTTATCGCTGGACCAACATTATCCGCGTGTTTCGAGCCGCTCGCCACTGCTTCGCCTTCCATGCCGTGCGGAATGAGATCCATTGGCGTAAAATGCCGGATACCGTTCAAACGCAGAAGTTCGTTCACTGCCACCACTGCCGCACCCGCACTCGCCGCGCTGGAACCCATGCCACTTCCGGCGGGCATCATCTTGCGGATTTTAAGCTCCACGCCAAACGGTGCATTGGCGGCTTGCAACAAAGAAAGAGCCGCTTTTCCGGCGGTATTGTGTTCTGCGTCGAGCGGAATGCCGTCAAATTCAATACCCTCGCCGCCCGAAAGTGAGGTAATGATAACGCTTGCCGCGACGATGTCTGCGCGGAGCCTTGCCGTTACCTCATCGCCGGGTGCTTCGAGTGCGAACCCCAGCACGTCAAATCCACACGCTACGTTCGCAACGGTGGCTGGAGCAAAGGCTGTTACTTGTTTTGGAGTCATTTGCGTTTTGCCGTAAAAGTGCCGTTTGGCTGAAGAAAAGAGGCTTCTATGGCTTTTTGCGCGCCCGAAGGCAGCGTAAATTCAAGGCTGAAACCATTCAAGCCTTTCAAATCAAACCTCGTATCTTTTACGGGAACAAGTTCGTACGTCGGTTGCCCCGGAACCGTGACTGTGAGCGTCTCGCCGCGCGTAGCAACTGTTACCACCTGACCAGCAAGCGTATATTCACCCGTGAGTTTCTCCAAAAACACCTTGTCCGACATTGCTTTGTCTGCTACACGCGTGAACACAATTGCATCAGACGCTGGCTCGAACCCGACCAATACTCGTGCAATATCGCCTTGTGGATTCATCTCGAATGTGGTCTTGAGATTCTCAAATTCTTCGTGCATAGCTTGGAACACGTCGTAATGATAATGCTTGAGCGGGATGACAATACCGTGAAATTGTAGTTCCAACGAATAATCCTGTTGAACAACGCTCAGAGAGCCATATGCAGGGTTTTCAAAATTACCGATATAGTGTATAAGCGAGTGCGACGGCTTTGTATCCGCCACGCGCTGTTTGTCGGACTCTTTCAGCTTTTTATCTGCTTCAGCTTTAGCTTTTGCTTCGCGTTCTTTGGAACGTTTGCTCCAGTTCACTTCGTCCAATCCGAACAAGCGGTCAAGCGCATTCGAGGCAATAATGCTTGGAAGCGGCGTACTGTTCAGGTTCGTCAGCACAACAATGCCAATACTATCGCGTGGAAGTAGTTGTATTCCGGCGGAAAAGCCATCAATATTTCCTCCGTGATACACGCGCAGGTGTCCACGATACACATTTTGGAACCATCCCAAACCATATGTGACATACGAGGATTCATCAAAATCCATTGTCCCCGTTGCCACTGTGAGCGGTTTTTGTGTTTCAAGTACGGCAGCGGCGGGCAACACTTGTTTATCTTTCCATTTTCCGCCAGCAAGCTGCGCCGTCACCCAGTGTGCCATGTCTTGCACGGAAGAATTGATGCTGCCTGCGGGTGCTATTGGGTCAATATTTTTGAAGGGGATTTCTTTGACGAACTCTTTGTCATTTTCCTTCTTTTTCTGGTACGGAAGCGCGTAATCGCTTGTCTTCACCATCTCTGTTACCGAAAAATTTGTGGCGGTCATGCCAAGCGGTTCCAAAATGCGGCGTTTGGCAACGTCTTCCCACGCACTACCCGTCACCGCCTGCACGAGGTATCCGGCAGTGAGGAACATAAAATTATTATACTGCCACAGTTCGCGCAGTTCCTTGTTTGGCTTCAGATATCGTATGGATTCCACGAGCGTTTTCCGAGCAGCGATGCTCGTATCCTGAGCACCGTACCACGCAAAGTCGTGGCGCGGCAACCCCGAACGGTGCGAAAGCATATCGCGGAGTGTGATGTGGTTCGTTGTGTATTCGTCGTAGAATTTCAGGCTCGGCAGATACTCACGTGCCGGCGTATCCCATTTCATTTTTCCCTCATCAACAAGCATCCCGACGGTCATGGACGTAAAAGCCTTCGTGCAAGAACCGATGGCAAGCAGTGTTTGTGCGGTCATTGGCTTTTTGTTTTTCACGTCACGTAAGCCGTAGCCTTTGGCAAACAGCACCTCGCCGTCTTTGACCACAGCCACCGCCGCACCCGGCACATCCCATTCCTTCAACTGTTGTTCGACGAACGTATCGAAACCTTTCCAATCAGGCTTTACAGGTTTTTTTTGAGCAAACGTTGTCGTTGTGGCGTTGCTCAAAACCAAAAGAACAATAATAGCCGTTACAACGGCTGAGAATGCACGTTTCATATCGAATTATGGATTCAAGATGGAGGATAAAAAAGGCGGATGTTCGCATTGGTCATGTCGGACATCCGCCCTGAAACTGTTGTCAAAACCGTTATCAATAACGTTCGCACGGAACAATTACAGCCCTTCAAACTCTTCTTCGCTGATTCCTGCTTGCCGCAAGATACTTTTCATCGTCCCAAGCGCTATTTCGCTATGTCTTGGGACAGTAACGGTGCGTACTCCAGACACCGTTACTTTAGCGAATTTTACGTGACTGCCTCGTTGGTGTACCTCATGAAATCCTGCTTTTTGTAATTTACGAACGACTTGGCGATATGAAAGAGCGCGTATCGGCATCAAATTTCGACTTCTATCTGCTGAAGCTCAGGAACAATCGTCGCTTGTGGTTCCTCGAAATGAAGTTCCACTGCTTCTTGCAGGTTTTTCAGCGCCTCTTCGTGCGTCAGCCCTTGACTTGCGACATCCACTTCAATACACTGTGCCACAAACCAGCGCCCTTCTTGGGTTACGTGTGCATGAAAAGAGCGTTTCATACAATGATGCTTCAATACGTGAGTTTAAAGTTTAATACTCTCCTCGTTCATGCCATGAATGGCATCAACGATAGATTTTAAGAGCATTCCACCGAGCGAACCGTCTATTACGCGGTGATCCATCGTAACGGAAATGTACATCATGCTACGAACGACTATCACGTCTTGCCCGTCCAACTCGCGCACCACAGCACGTTTTTCGATTGCTCCAGCACCCACAATCACCGTTTGTGGTTGGTTGATAATCGGCGTTCCCGTCAAAATATTAAACGTACCAAAATTCGTGAGCGTTACCGTGCCGCCGGAGATGTCGTCAGGCACGAGTTTTTTCGAGCGGGCGCGGTTTGCGAGGTCGTTCACTGAACGTGCAATGCCTGTCAGGTTTTGCGTGTCGGCATCTTTAATCACAGGCACAATCAAGTTCCCATCGGGCGTAGCGGTTGCCATACCCACATTCACACGCTTGTGGCGGATAATTTTTGTGCCTTCCACGCTCACGTTTGTCATCGGGTTTTTACGCATTCCCTCAACGATAGCGCTGATAAGAAAGGGTGTGAACGTCAGTTTAACACCTTCGCGGGCTTCAAAGGATTTTTTGTGCAACTCACGCAGACGCACAATGCCCGTCACATCTGCCTCAGCAATGAGTGTCACGTGCGGCGACGTGCGAACCGACATTACCATATGTTCGGCAATGCGCTCGCGTACACGATCCATCTGGATGATTTCGACATTTTGTCCGTATTTTTTGAAGATTTGCTCGTCTGCTGGCGTAACAGGCGCAGCTGCCGGAGCAGGCGCACTTGGCGCTGCGGGCGCAGAAGGAGCATACGTAGGCGCTGTCGGAGCCGCGCTCGGTGCTGGAGCAACAACACGCCCCGATACGCGTTGGTCGAGGTAGCCCAACACATCGGTTTTTGTCACTCTGCCTTCCAAGCCCGTGCCCGCAATCGCATCAAGCTCTTGCGCGGAAATGCTTTCGGTTCGAGCAATCGTGCGAACAAGCGGTGAATAAAAACGTTTGCCTGATGCACGGGAAACCTCAGCGCCGCCGCCATTCGTGTATGCCGGAGCAGGAGCAGGTGCTACAGGAGCAGGTGCTGGAGCCGCCGCAACACTTGCCGGAGCAGGAACAGAAGCCGGGGCTGCCGGGGCAGGTGCGCTTGCGGAACCAGTTGCAGCAGCGCCTGTGGAAATCTGAGCAATCACTTTACCTACTTCTACGGTATCGCCAACAGCAAACAATAGTTTTGCAATCGTGCCGGCAATCGGGGACGGAACCTCAGTATCTACCTTGTCGGTCGAGATTTCGAGCAGGATTTCGTCACGATCAATCTTGTCGCCTTCTTTTTTCAGCCAGTTCAGGATTTTGCCCTCTTGGATAGATTCACCCATTTTTGGCATAACAATATCCGTTAAAGAACCGCCAGAAGCGGGTGCTGGGGCAGGTATCGGAGCGGGTGTGGCAACAGGCGCAGCAGCAGCAGCGACAACAGGTGCTGAAGCTACCACCGGAGCAGGTGTTGGCGCTGCCGGAGCAGGAGCGGGCGCAGAAGCCGCAGCATTCACGTCTGTTTCGAGTTCGGCAATAAGTTTGCCAACTTCTACCGTTTCACCAACCGGAAAATAGATTTTGGTGAGGATGCCAGCTTGTGGTGACGGCACTTCCGTGTCCACTTTGTCGGTCGAGATTTCGAGCAAGATTTCGTCGCGCTCGACCTTGTCGCCCTCTTTTTTCAGCCAGGTCAGGATTTTGCCTTCTTGAATGGATTCGCCCATTTTCGGCATGATCACTTCAACTTTTGCCATAATAACTTCTCCGGTTTAGAGTGAAATGTTTGAATGAAAGGATTGTCGCTTGTTTTAGACACACGAAACAGCAACGAACTTAGTGAAAAATCCCTTTTTCTGCAATCAAATTTGTGGAGTTGGGGGTAGTTGGAAAAAGGGTGTTGTTTTTTTTGCGTATATTTGTGAGGAACAATTTGCTCACTTTGCGGAAACAATTATGGAGCCATTAAATTTAAAACAAGCCATTCACCATATTGCAGATGTGTTGCCTGAGAATGCGAGTGTCCACGATGCCTTAGAGCAGCTCTACCTTCTTGCCAAAGTAGAACACGCTTTAGAACAGGTACAGCACGGTGAAACAATTTCTCATGAGCAAATGCGTGAGAAGGTAGAGGCATGGTTGAAATAATCTGGAGCAAGCAAGCCACCGACGACCTACATCACATTTTCACCTATTACCTTGAGGACTCTCCGCACTATGCTAAATCTACGGTTGATAAACTGATGAGTGCTATTCAACGCCTCGAACTTTTCCCCTTGTCCGGACGCATCGTACCAGAGATTGGAAAAAAGCAAATTCGGGAAATCCTCGTCGGAAATTAACGCATTCTTTACACCATTCTCACCAACACAGAAGTAGTGATTTTGACTATCCATCACTCCTCACAACCATTGGCGTTACAATAGAAAAATGTCTGAAAATTATTTTTCCCCTTATCTTATCCTAACCTTCCCTCAACCACGCATCCGTGGCGGTGAGAAGCTGGCTGGGATTTTACACACTCAGGCGCACACGCGGCTGCACGAGCGGCAAGCGAACGGTAAATTCCGTGCCGCGCTGTAGCTCGCTCTGCACCTCTATCGTGCCATGATGCTTCTCGATAATGCCAAACGAAATTGCCATCCCAAGCCCCGTGCCTTTGCCAACTTCCTTCGTGGTGAAAAACGGCTCAAACACGCGGCGCATCACCTCGGGACTCATCCCCATGCCTGTGTCACGGATTGACACCGCCACTGCGTTCCCCTCAACACTCGTTGTAACGCCTGTGGTAATGCGAACCTCCCCCGTTCCTTCTATCGCCTGCACCGCGTTGGCAAGAATATTCATAAACACCTGATTGATTTGCCCCGGGCGGCATTCCACCTCCGGCACCTCGCCATACTCCCGCACAATCTCGATGCAGTTGTTGTATTGCGAACGCCCTGTTCACACACACAAGCCCTACCAGCAGCACAAGGCAGAATAAGCGGTTCATAGAATGTAGAGGATTTTTTTGTAGCTTTGCACGTTGGCTTTGGCACACGCCGCAATATACTTAAAAATTTTGTTGGAGAGCAGACACGATGGCAACAAGAACTATTCGCCGCTTTGAAACATGGGACACCGATAGCGTAGAGCTAACATTTGGGCTGCGGCAGTTGCGTTCCATGCCGCTTTTGAATGAATGGATTACGGCAAAACAAAAGCCGCTGAGCGCTGTGCAGGCGGAGTTTCTGACGCAAGTGCAGCAGTCGCTGTTGCAAAATGCCAACGGTTGGAACGAGGATGAACTCAAACTTCATTTTATAGGTCCACTGCTTGTGCTGGTGAATTTTGACCAAGAACACTATAAAGGCTTCTCACAACGCCGTCTGAAAGCCAATATTGGAGCGGCAAGCGGAGCGAGTACAACAGTAACGGTGGCGGGCGACGTAGATTTTGTGGTGGCTACAGGGAAAGTGAACCCTCGCGAGCCATTTTTTTTTCTCCACGAGTACAGACGGGAGCGCGGACGCGATAACGACCCCATCGGGCAGCTATTGATTGAGATGCTAACTGCACAGGAACTCAATGCCGTCAAACACCCGCTCTACGGTTGTTACGTGTTAGGAAGGAACTGGTTTTTTGTTGTACTGAACGATAAATACTATGCGGTGAGTAATGCCTTCAATGCTACGGATAACGACCTTTTCCAGATTGTTGCTATTCTCACCGAAATGAAGAACATCATCGAACAGTTTCTGGATGTAGCAGAGGTTCACCAAGCGTAACGTCCCCGTCACCTCATCGTTCCTCGCGTCGAAGCAATTCCCCATTCGTAATTCCTCATTCTTAATTCCCCATTCTTAATTCTTAATTCCTTCCGTCATTCCTCGCGCCGCAGCCGTGCAAGGAAAAAGCCGTCGGAGCCATGCACCGAGGGCAAGAGCGTAAGAAAACCCGCTTCTGGCGCGAGCGAGGGAATCGTGGCGTGGCGCTCCGCAAAGGCGGGTGCAAGCGCTTCGAGCGCAAACTCCGGATGCTCTGCCAAAAACGCCGCCACAACGTGTTGGTTCTCGTGTGGCATCACTGAACAGGTTGCGTAGATGAGTACTCCTCCCCGCTTCACGGCGGATGCAAATGTAGTGAGGATTGCACATTGCTTTTGCGCGTGTTTGGCGAGTGTTTCCGATGTGAAGCGCCATTTAGTCATAGGTGCACGGCGCACAATTCCCATACCGGAGCAGGGCGCATCCACCAAAACCGCGTCGCAAGCAGCTTCCAAGTGCGCGAGTTTTTTGGGGAGCTTGTTTGGATTCGTGGGAGTTTTTGCGTTCTTTTCCGCGTCAATCATCAACGTTGTAATGCCGCGAATGCCCGCTCGCCGCGCCCGAAAGGGCAGTTCTTTCAAGCGCTGATATTCAATATCGGCGGCAATAATTTCACCATTATTGCGCTGAAGCGTAGCAATATGCAGCGACTTCCCGCCCGCACCAGCACAAGCGTCCAGAATACGCCATCCTTGCTCCGGCGCAAGCGCAAATGCCGCAAGCTGACTTGCTTCGTCCTGAATTTCTATCAATCCATCGCGGTAAATCGGCGTTTGCGTCAAATTCACTCGCTTATCCACAATGATGCAATCCGGCGAGAGCCTGCCCGCATGAGCTCTGATGTTTTGTTCTTTCAAGATGCCCAATACAGTTTCGCGCGTGGCAGCAAGTGTGTTCACCCGCAACGAGAGCGGCGCAGGTGCAAGCATAGAAGCGGCAAGCTCTATAGCCGAAAACCAATCCTGATGCTCCTCGTGCCACGTAGCGAGTATCCATGCGGGCATGGCAAAGCGGATTGCCAGGACATCAAGCCCCGTGCTATCGGTTCCATCCGTTGCGCCGTCTGCCATGCGCTCTAATACAAGATTTGATTCTTCTTCTAATAAATCCCAATGTTCGCACACTGCCCGAGCAAACAAAACCCCGTGCTCGCGTTCTATGCCCGCTTGCGTGGCAAAGCTCGCGCCGATGGCGAGAACTCGTTCATCCATATCGGTGCTGTCCGAACCCAAAAGTTCTTCGAGCGTCTCACTTACATTGCCCACACCGACGGCATTACCCACAAGACAGCAAGCCGCAACGCTTGCAAGTTCTTGAAGCGGCGTATTATTTAAGGGGGCTGGTTTCAGGAAATGGATGGCAGCAAGGTCTTGGAGCGCCTGCTCCGCGCAAAACATGAACGCGGAATGCCCGCGCAACGTTGCAAAGACGGTTTGTGAGATAAAACGCCTGTCCTGAGCACCGACATATTTTTTTGCGCGAAAATATTCTGAAGCGAGCTGGTCAGACGGGCGGGGCGAGTTCCAAAGAAGCCGCAAAAGCTGTGCTGTGTGACCAAGCAGGGACGGAAGACGCATAAATTCAGTTCAACAGTGAACAGCGAACAGCGAATAATCGTCCACCACGATTTACTGTCCAAGAACATACTTACGTCGTAATATCGTTAAAAGAACGGACAGAATCAACAAACAGACAAAAATGGTTCTTACTGAATTTCGTTGGAAAAATCAGTTTTTGGGGAGAAAATTGTAGATATTGGCTACGATTGTTATGTCTAACCGAAAATAACAAGCATCAATCGGCATCCTCAAAGCAACATTTCTTTTTCAGCAACTTTTAAGCAAAGGCAAATGTGATGAATATCGCAGTTTTTGATACCCATGAATTTGAGCGGAAACCGTTAATGGAAGCCTGTGAACATGCAAATGGCAAGCATCAACTGTCGTTTTTTGAGGCGAATCTTAACGAAAAGACTATCGAACTTGCACAAGGCTCTGATGCATTAGCCATTTTTGTGAATGATACGGCTTCGCTGCCAGTGCTGGAGCGCTGGGCAGCGATAGGAGGACGGTATATTGCCTTGCGAGCTGCGGGCTACAACAATGTTGACCTTCAAGCAGCAAAACGATTAGGTATTCGTGTTGCCAATGTACCCTCGTATTCGCCACACGCAGTAGCTGAACACACGATAGCGCTGATGCTCGCACTGAATCGCAAGTTAATTCGCGCCAATACCAGAGTGCGTGATTTCAATTTTTCACTTAATGGTTTAGTTGGGTTTGATATGAGCGGCAAAACAGCAGGTATTATTGGCACGGGCAAAATTGGTCAAATTACCGCAAAAATATTGGATGGCTTTGGATGCAAAGTGTTATGCTACGACGCATATCCAAACGCAGCATTCGCCGAACGGTATGGCGCTCAGTACGTAGATATGGAGACACTTTGCCGCCAAAGCGATATTATCACGCTGCACGCCCCGCTGGTGCCGGAAACGAAGTATCTTATCAATGAAGAGCGGATTATGCAGATGAAACGTGGTGTTATGCTCATCAACACCAGTCGTGGTGGGTTGGTCAATACGAAAGCGGTTATCAATGGTCTAAAGAGTGGTCAAATTGGCTATTTGGGGCTTGATGTCTATGAGTTAGAACAGGGGTTGTTTTTCCATGATTTTTCAGATACCGTGCTTCAAGACGATATGATTACCAGATTGTTATCCTTCCCGAATGTTTTAATCACAAGCCATCAGGCGTTTTTAACCGAAACTGCTCTGAAAAATATTGCCGATACAACATTCTATAATTTGGATTGTTGGGCAGCGGGCAAAGAAACAGAAAACGAATTAACGAGTAAGTTCAATTCATAAGCTTTGAATAATGCTATCGAATAATAGAGCGAACCGATGAACCTTGGATAAGCTGGCGCACCTCGTGAATACTGCAATGAATGCTGTCGCCCGGCATGGTTTGTTTTATCACCGAAGCATCACCACCTATTTCAAGCGCCGCACGGCTGCTTTGTTCCGTGAGAAGCCCGTATATCAAGCCCCCCGTAAAAGCATCACCACCGCCAATATGCTCTACGGGCTGGTAGGTGTACTGTTTCGAGAAATAACCGTTGCTACATTCACCGTCGTCCAGTAATAATGCTCGTTTTGTGATAAATCCGGGTACTGTCTGTTGCCCGCTTGCAGCGCCAGATCGCACGGAAAGAGCAACGGCTTGAAAGCGAAATATCGCCTTCATCTGCAACGCCAAGCGCCGTGAGGCATCTTCCAATAGTTCTCCTGACGTTTTTTCTACCGTTTTTTCTGTAACCCCGTGCGGTTCAACCTCCACGCCCAAACAAATGCCCGCATCTTGCTCGTTGGAGATACATACGTCCACGTATTCCATGAGTGGAATCATCGCTTCCCGCGCCTCGTGCGGTGTCCAGAGCTTTTGGCGGTAATTCAAGTCGCAACTGACCTTCACGCCAAATTTCTTCGCCGTGCGACAGGCTTCGAGAAGCTGTTCCCGCACGTTCACGCCGAGTGCAGCCGTGATACCCGTCCAATGGAACCAAGCGGCATCCCGTAAAACCTCGTCCCAATCAACATCGCCGCGTTGTATCTCCGTGATAGCAGCATGTTGACGGTCGTAGATAACCTGCGAAGGGCGCATGGCGGCTCCGTTTTCGACAAAATATAGCCCAAGCCGTTCGCCTCCACGCTTGACGAAGCGTGTATCAACGCCACACGCACGGAAAAACTGTATTGCCGCCATGCCAAGAGCATTATCCGGCACGGTGGAAACTAAAACACCTCGCACACCAGATTCCGCGCCGAGTTGTGCCACAGCCGCAGCCACATTTGCCTCTGCGCCACCGAAGTGCATTTCGAGCGATTGAGCCTGTGTGAATCGCGTATAGCCGGGCGGCGAGAGCCGCAGCAATATTTCACCAAAACAAACGACGTTCATATAATTGTGTGCTTATTTGACGCATCACTTGACGCATCTATAGAGTGAAGAATTGTTCGTGCATTGTCCGTCAGAACATCAAAACGTTGTTCGGCAATTGCTCTCGGGTCGAGCAACGCGCTCCCCACGCCAACGGCACAAGCTCCCGCTTGAAGCCATTCGCCTGCGTTCGTGAGCGTCACGCCGCCTGTAGGCATCAGACGCAGATGCGGCATGGGCGCTTTTACTGCCTTAAAATAGTTCATGCCCGCCGTCTCGCCCGGAAACACCTTCACGATGTCAGCACCCGCTTCTTGCGCCGTGTACAGCTCTGTTGGCGTAAATCCACCGATACACGCGGGGATATTTGCTTCATGGGCAATTTCAAGCACTTCAAATCGCAGAATCGGGCTTACTAAAAACTGTGCGCCCGCTTTGCAACACCGTTCTGCCATCGAAGCATCGAGTACGGAACCAGCACCGACGAGAATATCCCTCGTTGTTGCTGTCAGCTCTGTGATAATGTCCAATGCGTTTGGTGTCGTCAATGTCACCTCGATGACAGTAATGCCGCCTTGCACGACGGCATCTATCACGGAAAGCGCATGGGAAGCCTCGTTCAAGCGTATGACCGCTACGACTTTGCGGTTTATGATGATATTGAGAATGTCAGTGCGATTCATAATATTTTCTTTGAAACCCCTCACACTTTAAATTCTGGCTGCACGTTCACAACACCGTATTTGCGGTCAATTTCCTCGCGTTTTGCACACAGAATCCACAAAAAATTGATAGAATGTCCGGGGATAGCCACGTTCGGGTGATAGCCTCGGCTGACGACCATTGCGTCGTTTTCATAAACGGGTAGCATCATTTCCGGTTCGCCCGTGTTTTTGTACGCAAGCTGGATGCCAAACGCAGGCGCGGGCATGTCAAAATACAGATACACTTCCTCAAGCGTGTCTATATGCTCGTGCGGCGGGAAGCTCGTCCAATTACCCTTGCTGCTAAACGTCGGTCCGCACATCAAACGCCCCGCTTCCACGTTGCTTGTGATAAGTTGGTACAGTTCGCGGCTGGCGGATTCTGCGCCGATGCTAAAATGGAGTTTTGGGTCGTCTTTCACGTCCGCAAACCGCACGTGGCGGGTTTGGTACCGCTTGCTTACGGGCGCAGAGCTTTCCACGAGGTCGAGCGCCGAATCCGTCGCAATCGTTACCGTGCTGTCGCGCGGCACATATACGCCATCAAACGGCTTCACGGCAAACGTTGCGCCGTCCACCGTCACCGTGCCAGCACCGTGCATACACGTAAACATACACTCCGAGCCACCTGTTTGCAGCGTAATCGGTTCCATTGCGGCTTCGAGAATAATTCTGCCCACCGACAAAAATTCAAGGTCGTGTGCAGTCTCAGGAGTAATCATCACCGTGCGCCCTTTGCTGGAAGCGGTGTTACGGAAAATATACTGTTTCATAATTGGTTGTTGAGTTGTTGAGTTGGAAACCAAAATTCTTCATTGTCAATTCTTTATTCTCAATTTATCTCGCCATCCATCCGCCATCCACCGTGAGGATATGTCCGTTCACGTAATCCGATGCCCGCGCCGCAAGGAATACCACTGCGCCGTTCAAGTCATCCGATGCGCCCCAACGTCCGGCAGGAATGCGCTCGGAGATAGACTTCATGCGGTCTGGATTGTTGCGAATCTGTTCGGTGTTGTCCGTCACCATGTAGCCGGGCGCAATGGCGTTCACGTTCAGTCCGTATTGTGCCCACTCATTGGCAAGCGCCTTCGTGACTTGCGCGACTGCACCTTTGCTCGCTGCGTAGGACGGAACGGTAATGCCACCCGAAAAACTCAGCAACGACGCGATGTTGATGATTTTCCCGCGTTTTCGCTCAATCATCCCTCGCGCTACGGCTTGGCTCAGAAAAAAAACGGCTTTTGCATTCACCGCCATCACGTCGTCCCAATCATGTTCGGTGAAGTCAACGGCAGGTGTTCGTCGGATGATGCCCGCGTTATTGACCAGAATGTCAATCGTGCCAAGCCCTTCACGTGCCTCGTCTGCCACGCGCTTGATGGCTGTTATCGAGGAAAGATCGGCTTGCAACTCCACCACGCGCCGCCCAAGCGCTCGAATGCGGTCTGCCACGCCAGAACCAGCATGACGATTGACCACAAGCGCAATGTCCGCACCCGCTTCCGCTAAACCAAACGCCATCGAAGCCCCCAAACCCGTTCCACCGCCCGTAACAAGAGCGTTTGTGCCGGATAAGTCAAATAATGTTGTCATAGATGTTGTAAAAAATCATATTCAAAAATCCACCATTTGCTACGCCACCCGCTCAATTTTCCGCATCACCACACGCACAATCACCGCGCCAACGGGACCGAACATGCTTACCGCCACAAACACTGGCGTGTAGGAAAAATTATCAACGACATAACCCACTGCCAGTGTAAAGAGCATACTGCCCACGCCCGCCGCCGTGCCGCCAATACCAGCAACGGAGCCAACGTCACGCTTCGGAAAACAATCCGACGGCGTGGTCAGCAAGTTAATATTGAAAAACTGGAACGCAAACACCGTCGTGCTGATGCCCGCTATCGCAATGGCATTACTTTCAGTGAACACCGCAATAACACCCGCCGGCATAAGTAGTAATCCGGAGTACATAACAATTTTTCGTGCCTTGTCCACCTTCCAACCCCGCTTGATAAGCCAGCTTGACGTTGCGCCGCCCAAAAGATTTCCCAAATCCGCAAATAAAAATGGAATCCACGCCAACAGCCCGATGAGTTCAAGGCTGAAGTGGCGTTCGTTCTTCAAATAATTCGGCAGCCACGAAATATAGAACCACCATACGGGGTCGGTGAAAAAGCGCGTCAGCACAAGCGCCCAGACGTGACGGATGCGGAAAAACTGAAACCACGTTCTTTGTGGAATCGTTGTATTTTCCGTCTCCGTTGCGCTATTTTCCTCGATAAGAATTCGTTCTTCGTCCGACAGACGCGGGTGTTGGTGCGGGTTGCGGAAGAACACAATCCAGAACACCAGAAATATAGATGATAAAATAGAACCAACAAAAAATGCCGCTTTCCAACCGAACGTAAGGGTAATCCACACGATAAGCGGAGGCGCAATCACCGCGCCAATACTGGAACCTCCGTTAAAAATCGCCATGGCAAGCGCTCGTTCTCGCACGGGGAACCACTCTGCCGCCACTTTTGCCGCGCCGGGCCAATTACCACCTTCGCCAATGCCGAGCATAAATCGGCAAAGCGCAATCTGAATGCCGTTGCGAGCCGCAGCGTGGAGCATAGAAGCTACTGACCAGATAGAAACAAACACGATAAAGCCAGTCCGTGTGCCGACTTTATCCAAAAACTTGCCCATCGCGCTTTGGGAAATCGTGTATGCCAGCAGGAACATAAACACGATGCGCGAGTAATCTACGTTCGTAAGGTCGAAGGTTTCTCGAATCGTTGGAGCCAAGACGGAGAGCGTCATGCGGTCAATATAATTCACCACCGTGACGAGGAAAATCATCCCGATAATGTACCAACGCAACCCGCGAATCGGCTTCTTTCCTTGTGGCTTTGTCTGTGATTCTGTCATGATTTTATTTCAAAAAATCCTGTCGTGCTGGCGTGAACACATCTATCAAACTCGCATCTTCAAGCGCAACAGCGCCATGAATTAGGTTCGGCGGCACAAAATATGAATCGCCTTGTTTCAGCACCCGCTTCACGCCGTCAATCTCCAGCTCAAATGAGCCGCTTTCTACGTACGAAACCTGCCTGTGAGGATGGCTATGCAACACGCCGACAGCGCCACGCTTGAACACAACACGCACCATCATGAGTTCGCCGTCGTAACCAAGCATTTGGCGTTCAATACCCTCGTCCGCTTGTTCCCACGCCACGTTGGAGCTGTGAATAAAAACGTCTGATTGTTGATTCATTGGTGTTGTACGCTGTTATGATTTGACAAGTGAATAATTTCCCTTCCATTCGTAGGTCACGCCACCAACTGTCATGCGGTGTTGAGCCGTCTCGGACGCTGCGCCGTTGGCAATAGCAACCATCCATTGTAAGCCGCCCGCGCCGATGATTTCCACAAGTGTTCCCTCGTCCGTTGCCGCAATCACACGAACGCCGCTTACCACGCCCGTTGCACCTTCGGAGAACTCTCGCGTACCGTCAAATCTACCGTGCGGCTCTATCACCGAAGCAAACACGTGATTCCGTGCTTTCTGGCGAAGCATGATGCCGGTTTCGTTGCGAAGATTAAAATTCGGGTCGCCCGCTCCAATGCGTGTAAAATATATCTGCGTGGCGCTGTCCGCCGCACTCACAAGGGAATAATAACGGTTGCCCGCCATCCATGAAACCTTGATAGAACCTTGTTTTTCCGC
>JANYIG010000073.1 GCA_025358765.1 Candidatus Kapaibacterium sp. | reverse complement strand
ATTGTACAGTGGGGAAATAGTTGGAAATGTCAACCCAAGAAGAAGTATAGCGGCACGGCAAAGCATTTTTCGCTGGTAAATAGTCCATACAATGGGTCATTGGTAGGCGTATTCGTGTAGTTTCGAGGTGTCGTATATCTTAAACGGACATTGAAGATACCATACAACAACAACAAACAACCTTCTAACCGGCAGTAACACTCACTACCATGAAAAAATACGTCGCGTATTACCGCGTTTCGACAAAACAACAAGGAATCAGTGGGCTGGGGTTGGCAGCACAACAACAATCGGTTCGCTCGTTTACACGGTGTGACGATTGTATCGTTGCAGAATACACGGAAGTCGAGAGCGGTACCCGTGATACCCGTGAACAGCTACACGCCGCCATCGCCGAGGCAACACGTCGGTCGGCAACCCTGATTATAGCCAAACTTGATAGACTCTCTCGTAACGCTGGTTTTATCTTTGCGCTCCGTGATAGCGGCGTAGATTTTATTTGTTCGGATATGCCGGATGCGAACACGCTGACGATTGGCATCTTTGCCACGCTCGCCCAACACGAACGCGAACTCATCTCGCAGCGTACCAAAGCGGCGTTGGCTGCAAAGAAGGCGCGGGGGTTTAGGCTCGGAACACCGCAAAACCTGACGGACTTGTCCCGGCAACGCGCCGCGATGGTTCGACGCAAACAAGCACGCGAACACACGGCGAACATCCGCGCTTTGGCGTTTGCTGTGCGTTGCAAACACCAAGGCTTGTCGCTTCGTGCTATCGCGGCGGAATTAAACAAGAACGACTTCAAAACAAGTCGCAACGGTCTTTGGTCATATGGAACGGTACATGCGTTGTTAAAAAGAACCGCGTGAGGTGGGTGGGTATGGAGAGAAAGGGTCGCAGCGGCGGCAAAGCGTTGTTCTATTTTTTGAAGATACGGCGACGATGCTGCACTCGGACTTGCAGCAACCGGCAGCCATTGGGTTACAGGTTGATAATAGACCATTTCGTTTCAGGGTTTCTACGTCTTTTTCTCCTTCAACGATGAAAATTTCCTGCTTTTCTGCAATAGCTTGAGTTCTGCAATAGCTTGAGTGATTTCAGGGAGGTTGTAGAGAACAAGCGGTATTGATGTATGAAAATGCTCTATACAAAACCACATTTTTTGCGTAGCTTTGTATAGACGTATTTTGAAATAAGCCGCATCACTACTTGCTTTGCCGGCGTTTGTGCTATGGCAAAGACACAAACATCTGACAAGGCGAAGGAAGCAAATCGCCGTCGCGTAGCAAAACACCGCGAAAAGCAACAACAACAAGCCACATTGCAATCGCTATTACGTAAAGGAGAGATGAATCTTTTCCCAAAAACAGGAACCATTTTCACAATTTTACAACCACTTCAAAAGCAAGGAATGAAGCTATGACAACCAAGAATATTCCTAAAGTAAAACAACCATCCAAAACCGTTAAAAGAGAGGCGAATACAGACGAGGTGAAAAATTCGTTTTACTCTAAGGCAAAACACTTGATTGGTTCGATAGATTCTGGTGTTACAGACTTATCAACCAACAAAAAATACTTAGAGGGCTTTGGAAGGAGCAAAAATGCGGATAATCGCTGATACGGGCGTACTTGTTGCATTATTGGACAAGCGAGACCAACATCATCAATGGGCAAATTTGATAGCAAAACGCTATAAAGCACCGTTCTACACTTGTGAAGCGGTGATTGCTGAAGCCGCCTATTTAGTCCGCGCAAAAGCTGGTGTGCAAGGAGTTATGCGACTATTGGATTTTCTTGAAGCGGATTTAGTTAAAATTGATTTCCGCGTTGAAAATCACGCAAGCCGCATCGCAACACTGCTACAACGCTACGAAAATGTGCCAATGGACTACGCAGATGCTTGTTTGGTGGTCATGGCAGAACAGCAAAAGTACCGTGAACACACGATTTTAACGGTAGATGACAAAGATTTCCGTATCTACCGACGAAATGGACGAGAGATTTTAACGATTGATACCCCAAATCAAACCCGAAAG
>JANYIG010000072.1 GCA_025358765.1 Candidatus Kapaibacterium sp. | reverse complement strand
GCAGATACCACGCACAAGCAACCGCACCTTCACGCCCTTTTGCGACGCACGGTACAGCGCCTTTATCATCGTTATATCAACAAGAGCGTTCAATTTGAGCATTATTTCGCTCGGATTCTCCGGCGTATGCAGGTCGGTTTCGCGGCGAACAAGCTCCATCAGCGACTCACGCAACGTGAGCGGTGCTACAGCAAACTGTTTCCAGCTTTTGCACTGGGAATATCCCGTAAGGTAGTTAAACAAATTGATGGCATCTGTACAGAAATCTTCACGTGCCGTAAAATACCCCACATCCGTGTAAACACGGGCTGTTGCGGCGTTATAGTTGCCGGTGGAAAGATGGACGTAGGTGCGGATGCGGTCTTCTTCTTTGCGAACGACCATCATAATTTTCGTGTGTGTTTTTAAACCTACAATGCCATATACCACGTGAACACCAGCCCGCTCAAGCTCTTTTGCCCAAATAATATTATTTTCCTCGTCAAAACGGGCTTTGAGTTCTACAAACGCGGTGACTTGTTTGCCATTCTGTGCAGCTTTGAGCAAACCCTCCACGACGGGCGAGTTTCGACCAGCACGGTAGAGCGTTATTTTAATGGCAAGCACGGCAGGGTCTTCAGCGGCGGCTGTAACGAAACGCCCTAAGTGGTTCGAGAACGAATCAAACGGATGATGAATCATCACATCTTGCTGGCGAATCGTGTGAAATAGTGCCGTGTGGTTGCTTGGATCCACCTGAAAGCGAGGAATCCTGCGGGTTGTGAACGATGGATATTTCAGCGCACGAGCATCAAGATTGGTGAGAACCATAAAATCCATAATGTTGCGCGGACCGTTCACGGAATAAACATCGTTGCGCGTAAGGTCGAGCAGGCTCATCAACAGGTCTTTCAGGTGTTCGGGAGTGCGTTCATCTACTTCCAAGCGCACGGCGGCTCCCCATCGGCGCTGGCGGACTTGTTCTTCCATTTCTGTGAGCAAATCGCCCGCATCGTCTTCGGCTATTGCAATATCGGCATCGCGCGACACGCGAAACGTGTAGGATTCTTTTACCGTCAAACCCGGGAACAGGGCATCGGAATGAGCCTGAATCACTTCTTCCATCAGCACGAAATGAAACCCAGTTTTGCGTTTGAGCGGAATAAAACGTGATAACACTTGCGGAAGCTGCAACACCGCAGCCCTTGCGCTTTGATCATTGTCATGGTCGTTTTCAACCACAAATAGAACATTCAAACTCCGGTTCAGCACTTGCGGGAACGGGTGACCGGAATCAATCGCAAGTGGCGTGAGAAGCGGAAAAAGTGTCTGGTAAAAATACTCTTCCAAATAGCTTTTATCCCGCGAATGAAGTTGTGCGTAAGGGTGAATCACGATGCCTTTTTCGCCCAAAGCAGGCAGCACGTCTTTAGCCAAAATATGCGATTGCTTCTGGATTTGCGGAAGCAAGCGCTGACGGATAGCCGCTAACTGCTCTTGTGTGGACATGCCGTCTTGTGCAAGGTTTACGCCGCCGGCATCAAGCTGTTCTTTCAAGCCCGCCACGCGCACCATAAAAAATTCATCTAAATTTGAGCTGAAAATCGCAAGAAATTTTAGGCGCTCCAGCAAGGGGTTATCGGTGTCTTCGGCTTCTTCAAGAACACGTTGGTTGAACTCAATCCACGAGATTTCGCGGTTGATATAGAGTTCTGGTGCGGCAAGATCAACTTTGATGGTAGCCATAGCGGTGTTTTGGACGTATGTTGAGATTGGGAATAGACTATATGAGCAAAGTTAGGAAAATCAAGATGTTCGGTGCAATGGAAAAACGAATGCAATCAAATGATTACAAAAACTCGTGAATTTGCCTGCGGCGCATAAAATCTATAATGTCTTTCACATCCTGCGAATGCCCGCGACGACAAATCACAATGGCATCGTCGGATTCGACCACGACCAAATCATCCACCCCCACGAGTGCAATGAGTTTTTTCTGCGAACTTACAAAACAATCATTGGTGTCAATCGTAATCACCTCGCCCTCCGAAACATTGTTGGAAGTGTCTTTCTGCGAAAGCTGATAGACCGCATCCCAGCTGCCAACGTCGTTCCAATCGAACGTTCCTTCAATCACGTAGGTGTTCCGCGCTTTCTCCATCATACCGTAATCAATAGACACAGAGCGGAGTTGGCGATATATATTGTCGAGCGTTTCGGAGTATGAATCTTTGTCGAGATGTTTTGTCAAGAGCTTGAATAGATGGGCATGTTCCGGCAAATGCTCCTCGAATGCCTCTTGCAGGCTCGTGGCGCGGGCAAAAAAGATACCCGTATTCCACAAAAAATCACCCGCATTGACGAGGCGAACTGCTGTTTCAATGTCCGGTTTTTCGGCAAAACTCGCAATACGGCGCAATGTGTATGCTGAATCGGTCGAGGTGTCCAACACAAGCGGTGTTTGGTCTTCCGCTTGAATGTAGCCAAAACCTGTTTCGGGGCGCACAGGTTGAACGCCGAGTGAAATAATGCCGTCCATGCTTGATGCCATCGAAGCGCAAAGCGACACTGCATAGACAAAATCGCGCGTGTTTGTTATCACATGGTCAGCAGGAAAAAATGCAAACGTCACATCATCATCGTACCGAGGCTGAATCACCGTCAGTGCCAATCCAATCGCGGCTGCCGTGTTGCGTCCAAACGGTTCCGAAATGATATTATCGTGCGGAATATTGGGCAGTTGTTTGTATGCGAGGTCGAGCATGGACGTATTGGTGATGACAAAAACGTCCCCAGTGCTAAAGATGGATCGGATGCGGTCGTAGGTTTGCTGGATCAGGGTATGTTCAACGCTCGAATCACCGATGATGCTGAGGAATTGTTTGGGCTGGCGTTCGCGGCTGCGGGGCCAGAGACGAGCACCTACGCCACCGGCAAGAATTACGGCAACTGTTTTCATGGAATTGTGGTTATTGATGTGGTCATTATGTATTGTTGATGTATTCACGCCGCACCCGCGCCGAAATACCCGCCAGCACCTCGTACGGAATCGTGCCGAGCGCGGCGGCAAGTTCGTTAGCAAAAATACGGGAATTTCCCTGCTCGCCAAGTAAAATCACGTCTTCACCCACCGAAAACGACTCGTCGCTAACGTCCACCATGCACTCGTCCATACAAATTGTTCCCACAATCGGAAAACGCCTGCCTCGAATCAAACAAAAAGCCTTATTCGTAAGTCCGCGCGGAAAGCCGTCTGCGTAGCCGATAGGAAGCGTGGCAATCGTCGTTTCGCGGGACGTGATATAGCGCCGCCCGTAGCTTACCGATGTACCCGCAGGTACGCGACGGAGCGCGACAATGCTGGTACGGAGCGTCATCACGGGGTGGAGGTTGGCAAACGGTTCTGAGAGGTCGTTGGATGGATTGTAACCATACAATGAAAACCCTGCACGAACAAGAGTAAATCGAGCTTGAGGCAGATTCCCAAGGGCGGCGCTATTTGCCGCGTGGACGTGTGCGAACGTAAAACCCGCATTGTTTAATGTGTGTAGTGTATCGTGGAAGCGTTGTAATTGTTGGTGTGCAAAGGAGGTTTTTTGGGATGACGGGGATTCGTCGGCGGTGGCAAAATGCGTACAAATGCCGTCCAATCGAATATTTGGAAGATGTTCGCACGATTGCATGAACGCAAGCGCTTCTTGCGGCTCAATGCCATCACGTCTCATGCCAGTATCAACGTACAAATGTGCTGAAAGCGTGATGCCGTGCCGCTCTGCCGCCGCAGAAAATGCGCGAACGGTTTCGAGCGATGCAGCAGAGAAAGCAAGATTCAAACGACAGTATTCATCAGCTTCGTGGGGAAATGGTGGCGTGGTAACGAAGATTGGCGCTGTGTGTAATGGAGAGTCTTTTGTAGAATCAATCCGAACAGGAATTGCCTCGTCTGCAAATGCCACACCGAGCATGGATACGCCCTCTGCGACGAGTGTTTGTGAGCATTCCACGATGCCGTGACCGTAGGCGTTTGCTTTGACCATCCCCATCACGTTTCCGTGACCCGACCGTTTATGCACCGCACGGAAATTGCTCCGAAGGTTTGTTAAATCTATTTCCGCAACAGTTGGACGACTCATGCTCTCGATATTCAATACACACCATTTTGATGCCTAAGCAGACTTGACCGCAGAGGCGCAGAGGGCGCAGAGTTTTTAAAATTTGATTACTGGAAGAAATCATTCACAATACGGCGCAGACCTTGTCGGGAAAGGTTTTCAACGTTAAAATTTAATTGTAATCTTCTTGTGTCATTAATACTCTCATATTCTCTCCCATCTCTGCGCCCTCAGCGCCTCAGCGGTTATATCAATCATACATTGTTAGGGGTAATATGCTCAACATCATAGATTTACTCACTCCACTCAAACGCCCGTCGAATCTCATTCACAGGCACATTTGCGCCAAGAGCCGCAAGCAACTTAATCCGCGCTTTCTGACCGTTTAGATAATCTGCAAAAATCACACCTGCCGCGTAGAGTTGACTTCCTGCGCCCTCGTAGGCATAGACATGTTCCACGCGTCCAATCGGGCAGCGCGAGGCAAGCACAACGGGGATGCCGCGTTCAATGGCTTCGAGTGTGGCGTGATAGACCACAGGCGGCACGTTCCCAACACCCATCGCCTCCAACACGATGCCGGCGGGGTTATGTTCAATAGCAGCTTTGACCAGAATCGCTTCCGACGACGTATAACATTTGATAAGCGGCACAAATGCTGGTACGGATTGAATGGCGAAATAATCACGATGCACTGGTTGACGATACATTAACACCGCGCCATTGACGATGCGCCCCATGGGACCAAAATTCGTGCTTTCAAACGTATGTAAGTTGCTCGTGTCCATCTTCGACACCTCCGACGCTGCTTGAATCGTATCCGCCAAACACACCAGAACGCCCATTTCATGAGCCTTGCGGTGCAGGGCAATCAAAATGGCATCGCGCAGATTGCGTGGACCGTCCCAATC
>JANYIG010000307.1 GCA_025358765.1 Candidatus Kapaibacterium sp. | reverse complement strand
GTGCAAGGATTCACGCTTGTACAAGCATTTGATGGTAAAACAGGATGGGTTGTCAATCCATTGTTAGGAGCACTTGAGCCACGTCCGTCTAACAAAAATGAGACAAAACAAATTGCGTATCAAGCAGAAATGTTTGATGGCGAGTTACTGGATTACAAAGAAAAAGGACACAAAGTGCAGCTTTTGGGCAGGGAAAGCGTGGAAGTGATTACGAAAGAAAGCATTGAAGGTTATACGGCGTATAAAATCAAAATCACGAAAAAAAACGGTGCAGTAGTAATGACGTATATAGATGCAAGCACATACCTACCATTCAAGCATACGACAAAACTCCCTACTTCTAACGGCGATACGGAAATGACCACCTTTCTTCGCAGCTATCGTCCGGTGAATGGCGTATTGTTACCTCACGCAGTTGAACAAAAAATGGGTGGAAAACCTTTCATTCAGATGATTTTTGAGAAAGTGCAAATCAATAAGCCGCTTGAAGACTCTTTGTTCGTGATGCCTCTCCAGAAATAAGCATATCTCCTCAATGTAGAAAGGGTGAATTATTGTGTAGGAGCGCCTTGCAGCGTTTCTACGAAGCGTTTGGTATAGAGTGCAAGTGAAATCACCATCAGCGCTGTTGAAAGCACCATGCCGACGGAAACAAGCATTGGCGAGAGATCCGCAACCACACAGATCATGGTAAACGAGATACACAGCACTGTTGCTTTGCCCGGATAGTTCGAGGGCAGCACGAAACCTGTTTTGCGAGTAATGTACACGCCGGCAAGCATGATAATTACATCGCGGCTCAAGATTGCCAATACAAACCAAAGTGGCAACTTTGCTTGAATCACCAGAATCGCCACAATCACACCCACAAAGACCTTATCCGATAACGGGTCAATGATTTTGCCCGCTTCGCTGACCTCGTTCAGCTTTCGCGCAACCCAGCCATCCAGCAAATCTGTGATGTATGCGAACACGCCTATCCAGAGGGCGACGAGATTATGCCCATTCCACAAAAACCACGCCGCCGGAAGCGTGAGCAAGCCACGCAGAAGACTCAGACCGTTTGATATTGTCCACACAAAGAATGTCGTATTGAGGTGAAGATGTTATTTTTTTTGTGACTTGAACCAGTCAATCGTACGAGCGAGTCCGTCCTCGAAATTCACCCGCGGCGACCAGCCAAACACGGATTTTGCTTTGTCGTAAGAGCAGACACTCCGTTTTTGTTCGCCTGTTTTCATCGGAGCATGAGTTTTTTTCGCCTGACTTCCCGTACGAAACTTCAGAAGCTGAAAAAGTGTATTCACGCTTTGTTCGGTTGCTGTGGCAACGTTAAAAATGCCTTTGGCTTTGTCTGTCAGTGCAAGTACGTTCGCCCGCACAAGGTCTTCGATAAAGACGTAATCACGGGTTTGTGTGCCGTCGCCATTAATAATTGGTTGTTCACCTTTGAGCATTTTTTCGATAAAAATCGCAATTACCCCCGCCTCACCGTGTGGGTTTTGGCGTGGTCCATAGACGTTTGTGTAGCGGAAAATTACGTACTCCAAACCATAAACACTACGATAATATCCCATGTACTTTTCCGTCGCTAACTTCGATACACCATATGGAGAACAAGGGCGTTTGGAGTGTTTTTCATCGGCGGGGAAATAATTTTGCTCGCCATAGACCGCGCCACCACTGGACGCAAAGATAAATTTTTTCACACCCGTTTTGCGCGATGCCTCCAGAATATTCAAGCCGCCGACGATGTTCACATGTGCGTCGAATTGTGGATTATCCACCGACACGCGAACGCTCATCTGTGCGGCGTGATGGCTAACAACGTCAAATTTTTCTTTCTCGAAAATTTTGAGAATACCGTCGTCGGTAATATCTATTTTGTGAATGCGGGCTTTCGCGTTCACGTTTTCTTTGCGACCGCTTGAAAAATTATCAATCACGACCACTTCGTGTCCTGCGGCAATGTAGGCATCAACGATGTTCGAGCCGATAAAGCCGGCTCCACCGGTTACTGCGATTTTCATAGA
>JANYIG010000271.1 GCA_025358765.1 Candidatus Kapaibacterium sp. | reverse complement strand
AGCATAACCCCTCTGTACATGGGGAAAGCAGATACGGTAGCCGTGATTCTACGTGCGCGACCGGGTGCGGAGGTTCCGTTCAAAGGTTTATTGAATGTCACGGCAAAAATTGATGGGGGAACGAAAGACTCCACAACCTCCGATGTGAGTGCTACTGCCCGTTTGCCTCGGGTAACAGACATTCCAATAACGATTGGTCTGCGCCCGAAAACAGGACAGGACACGATTCCGCCCGGGCAGCCCGTCACGCTTGAGTTATATTTCAAGACTGAGCCTACTCAATTGGAAACGTTATTGAAACTGTTAAATAACGTTGATAACTTGAGTTATCAGGCATCGTTCCGCTTCAATAAAAACGTACTGGCGTTAAATACTACTAAACAGCGAGCCTTCTCTGTCCTCAATTCTCATGTCAAAAACTCTGTGCAGCGTGTCATTCTACCATTCAACTATGCAGTCTTTGCAAAAGTGCTGCAATCGCAAGGTGTTATTGATACCGTTAATTGTCTTGCCGTTGCTGGGAATATAGACACGACGGCATTAGTGATAGAGCAGCTTCAGTGGGGAAACAGTAATCGTTCGGACTCTACACGTATTTTTGTCGAAGAGCCAGTATCAGGTACGTTTGTGGCGGGCATCTGTCTGGCAGACGGAAAGCGGCTTGTGCAAACTACGAATAGCGTGGGACTCAGTAACACACGACCTAATCCGGCAAACGATGTTACACAAATCACCTATACCGTCCGCGAACAAGGCAGTGTGACGATTGCGCTTTTTGATATTGGTGGTAAACTCATGAAAAATGTTGTGAACACCATTCACGCGCCCGGCGAATACACAATTACGGTCAAAACAAGCGACATTCCAAGCGGTGTGTATTTCGTGGTATTGGAAACGCCGTCGGCGCGGCTTTCGGAGCGCTTGGAAGTTGTTCGGTGAGGAGCAAATTTTATGAATGGTTTTGCGTACATTGGGTACTATGAATGAAACGCTTCTCATCTACCGTGACAAAGCAGCCGAAAATCTTGCTTCTGCCGAAACTCTGTTCGAGCAAGCTTACTACAACGCGAGTGTGAGCCGTGCCTATTATGCCGCGTTTCAAGCGGCGTTGACGGTATTGCTTGCTAAAGGTTTTACGCTGGAAACCGACCACAAAAAAGTTCAGCAGATGTTCAATGGCGAATTGATTCATCGGCGAAAAGTGTTTTCAGCCAAACTCAAACGCTATTTGCCCGATATGCAGAACGTACGCAATGACGGCGATTATGAGCCGTTTTTTGTGGGAAAAAGCAAAGCTGCTGAACAACTCAAAAAATCACGTGAATTTTGTTCTATTCTTTTTGCGGAGATGAACGTATGACCACCCCTGTCACACAACCAATTGAAGCCGTTGCGGACGAGCTTTTTCGAGCAGTTAAGGCACAATACCCAGAAATTGAGGAAATTAATCGCACAGTCAGCCCCGAAGACAAAGAACATATTTGGATACGAGTTTATGCGCCAATGGATGACGATGCAGAGATTGAACTGCGCCGTTTTGCAACCGAACTCGAAGCCGATATTTTGGAAGAATACGGCTACCGCATTTCCATCATGCCGCGCCAAAGTCGCCCTTTCCAGTAATAGAGCCGTTGACGCATAATAAAATAAGACCAAGACGAATGACTATGACAACCGACGAACAAATTACCCGAAAACGATTGGCGGAAATTGACCGCGAATTAAGTACACTGACCGAAACACGTGATGCCCTTAAAGCACGGTGGCACGTGGAAAAAGAGGCAATTCAACGCATCCAATCGTTGAAGGCGGGCATTGAAATGTCCAAAAATGATGCAGCAGAACACGAGCGGCATGGCGATTTGGGCAAGGTGGCGGAAATCCGCTACGGGCGCATCGCGCAGTTGGAAAAGGAGCTTTTGAGCGCAAACGTTCATTTGCGGGATGTTCAAAAAACAGGCACGATGTTGAAAGAAGAGGTTGGCGCGGAGGATATTGCCGAAATTGTTTCGCGGTGGACGGGCATTCCGGTATCGAAAATGTTAGAAACCGAGCGGACAAAACTCCTGAATATGGAGGAACGCTTACATCAGCGTGTGATTGGGCAAGAAGAAGCCGTGAGCGCCGTGAGCAACGCCATCCGCCGTGCGCGGGCGGGTTTGCAAGACGCAAACCGTCCTATAGGCTCGTTTATCTTTTTGGGTACGACAGGCGTTGGCAAGACAGAGTTAGCGCGGGCGTTGGCGGAGTTTTTGTTCGACGACGAGCAAGCAATGGTGCGGATTGACATGAGCGAATACATGGAAAAATTCGCCGTTTCGCGTTTGATTGGTGCTCCGCCCGGCTACGTGGGCTACGAAGAAGGCGGTCAGCTAACCGAAGCCGTGCGGAATCATCCATATGCGGTGCTACTGTTGGACGAAATTGAAAAAGCACATCCGGACGTGTTCAATATCCTGCTGCAAGTTTTGGATGAAGGGCGATTGACCGATAGCAAGGGGCGCGTGGTGAATTTCAAGAATACGATAATCATTATGACCTCAAATCTCGGCACGGAGATTATTCAGCAACGGTTGCAGGAGATTAATGACCGAACGGCATCAGCACGCGATATGTTGTTGGACGATATTAAGGAGAATATCCTAACCTTGCTCAAAACCCGCGTCCGTCCTGAGTTTTTGAACCGCATTGATGACGTGATTCTTTTTGCACCACTGTCGCGGCGGGATGTTCGCACGATTGCCCAAATACAAATCAAGCGTTTGGAGCAGACGATGAAAGACAACGAGCTGCATTTAGACATCACCGACGAGGCGTTAGAATGGCTTTCGGTGAACGGATTTGACATCAACTATGGCGCACGTCCGCTCAAACGTTTGATACAAAAAAGCATCGCCGACCCGCTTGCCATCAAGGTTTTGTCGGGCGAGATTACATCTGGCGATACCGTGAACGTGGATATGAATTTGAGCGGGAAACTCTCTATTGTAAAAACATAAGGGTTCCTCAAAAATATCAAATGGCAACTTGCAATCATCTTCAATTTTGATCACTCTACAACATTGAAGTTTAGATAAATTCCTGAAAACCGCATCAAACCTTACGCACAAGAACCCCACTCAATCTCCCCTTATAAGGGGAGAAGCAAGACGTGAAGCGGCTTGCAGAGGGGTGATGCGCTTGAGGGTAGTCAAGGTTATCTAA
>JANYIG010000270.1 GCA_025358765.1 Candidatus Kapaibacterium sp. | reverse complement strand
TTAGATAACCTTGACTACCCTCAAGCGCATCACCCCTCTGCAAGCCGCTTCACGTCTTGCTTCTCCCCTTATAAGGGGAGATTGAGTGGGGTTCTTGTGCGTAAGGTTTGATGCGGTTTTCAGGAATTTATCTAAACTTCAGTGTAGGAATAATATTGGAAAATACACTTTTTTTCTGAATCTCCGTTTTTTCGTAAATATATGAGCCGCTTGCGCCATCTACCGACCATCACAAGCGGCTCAGGGAGCGATTTTAAGAGAGAGCATCTTAATGATTCACTATCAACTGCATACGATTCACCGCCGAGCCGCTCGTAATTTCAACAGCATACATGCCATTGGAAAGCCTTGATACATCAATCGTGGCGGCTCCTGCGATGTCTTGATTCACGATTTCTGTGCCAAAAGCGGAAATAATCCGCAACCGTCCTGTCGTGATGCTGCCAGTAAGCTCAACCGTGACAACACTCGATGCGGGGTTTGGATAAACGCGCATATCAATTGTCGCTGTGGTTGGAGCTGTTGTGCGTGTGGGCGCGGTAGTGGCGCTGGTTGTTGGTATGGTAGAAGTCGTAGAGCGCGTTGTGGCGGTCGTACTTGGTGTTGGTACGGTAGAAGTGGTGGAGCGCGTTGTGGCGGAAGTGGTGGTTGAAGTAATAACAACCGAGACCGTGCCTTGGGTGTACGGGTAGAAGTTCGGCTGCGAGCTGTAGGTGGATTGCCAAGCGGCTACTTTTTCAAGATTTGTTGCCCAAATAATACGTCCTGAAGTTACGTAGCTTTGCAGGCGGTCAATAACCTGTGCAACTTTGGCGATGTAGCCCGACGATGCAAAATATTTTTGGTGAATATCAATCGAACACGTGTAGAACTTGCCTGCGGGTATCAAACCGCGTTGAATCGAATCGAGTACGACAACGATATTATGAACCGTAGAATCCACCGATGAGGTAGAATCCACGATATTCGGAACACCGTTGCCCATAATGGTAAGCGTTTTTGAGGCATCGTTGTAAAACAAACTATCAAGGCTTTTCGGCTTCCAAACACCGTAGGTGCTGAGTTCGCCGCCATGACTGGTGCTTGTACCCGTGCCGCTTGCGCCGCCCCAAAGGATTTGTGGTGTCCACATTGTCCATCGGAACGACCTTCCTTGCAACCCGCGAGCAAGGCTATCCCACGTGTAGCCCGCATTTGTGCCGCCGTTGGTGCCTTGTGCGGCATTGTACGTAAAACCGCCCACCACAGGCGAAACCGTCACGCCGAGCGAATCGAAGAGGTGCGCTACATCGGCGTTGTTGTACGTGGTTTCGTGGGAATGCACATCCACTTCCACATTGCCGCTTTTGTCTTCGGCAAGCCATTTGACGATGGTTTTGCTATTGGTGGAAGCATCGCCACGGTCGTATTTCAGTGTGCCGGATAAAAAGCGCCAATCCGATTGCCAATCCCATTTTGCATTTTTTCTGGCAATAGTATCGGCAAGCTGTTTCACAAACGCCCGTATTGTCACAAAGGTGGCGCTGTCTTCGTAGCTTGTGGCGGCAGAGTGCGAGCGGCTGCTGGAGCTTGCGCCCACGCCATAACGGTAGTCATCTTCTTCGTTATGCGTATTGAAGTTGATATACATCGGCGTTACCGTCGTTGCGCTCGTCACTGTCGCCGTTGTTGTCCGGCTTGCACGCGATTGCGCGTTCATCGCAGGTGCTGTAAGCATTGTAAATGTGACGATAGCAAGCGCAGTAATGGCAAGTGTAGCTCTGGTTTTGATGAACGATTTCATGGCTGTAGCTCCAAAAATACAATGAGCAAAAATGATGTTGATTTGGTGCGGTTCGCGAGACCTTATACTGAATAAAAACCGCATGAAATCAAGGAAGTTACAGCCAAAAAGTCACGATTTTGTAGCAAGAAAAGTCATGGTTGACGGGGTTATTTGCCGTGTAAGTCTTGTCAATACTGCTGATACAGCAGCTATTGGTTTCGGAACATATTGAAATGTACAAAGTAAAGGTAATTTGGCTCAAAATGTCGTTTTTTTGGCTTTCGCTATGTTGAAAATAGCGTGTAATTTGCTATTGTGTAATTCACGATGTTGTCCGTATAGTTCATTTTTTACGTTCATTGTTCTTGAAGGGAACGAGACTATGTCTTCGACCAAGTCTTCGACCAAACAAACAGCACTTCTTATTATTGATGTTCAGCAGGCATTTAATGACGAGGCATATTGGGGTGGAAACCGCAACAATCCTCACGCCGAAGAAAATATCGCCCGCCTGATTGCCGCATGGCGCGAAAAAAAACTACCCATTTTCCACGTGCAGCATTGTTCGGTGAATCCGAAATCACCGCTGCACGAAACAAACGAAGGCAATGCTTTCAAGGATGTAGCCAAGCCGACGGCAGGCGAACCGATTATCAAAAAATCAGTCAATAGTGCGTTTATCGGCACAAATCTGCAAGAGCAATTGGAAGCACAAGGCATCACAAACGTGGTCGTTGTGGGCTTGATAACCAATCACTGCGTTTCGACCACCGCTCGCATGGCAGCAAATCTGGGCTTTCAGACAAGTGTTGTTTCCGATGCTACGGCAACGTTTGACCGTGTAAGCTACGATGGTCGCCGTTTTAGCGCAGAGGAGATTCATGAGGTTTCATTAGCGAGTTTGCACGACGAATTTGCGACCATTGCAAACACCGTATCAATACTGAATTCGCTAACCTAATTTGGCGGCAAAAAAATCAACACCAACAGGGATTCGTGGCATAACGCGGATTTCCACGTTCAAGCAATGCGATACTGTCATTGTTGAAACCAAGTAACTAATTTATGAACCTCAGTAATCAAATACGTAGGTATGGAAAAATATTCAGCAACAATAGCACTTACATCCCTCTTGATTTGTCATTTTTCGCTTACTGCCTGTGCGCAAGAAGCAAAACAAAATCTTTACCTTTCAGAGCAAAAAGCAAAAAAATTATTTCAAATGATTGAAGATAGAGGGTTAATAATTGCTGGGAAAACCGAGAAACAACTTTGTGATGAAATCGTGCAGATTGCCAAGGAAGAGTTTGGCGCAAAAAATCATTGGGGCAAAAAAATTGTACGAACCGGTATTAATACTCTGCAACCATATTCTTCAAACCCATCAAACCTAATAATCCAAGAGGGTGATATACTGTTTTTCGATTTTCACCCCATTTTTGAGGGTTGGGAAGCAGACCTTGGAAGAACCTATATTTTGGGTAATAACCCGTTAAAACAGAAAATAAAGAAAGATGTAGAAGCGGCTTGGCACGAAGGAAATGCCTGGTATTGGAAACAGACTAAACTTACAGGCGCAGAATTTTTCAATTATGCTACCAACTTAGCAAAGCGCTATGGCTACGAGTTTGGAAATGCCATTGCCGGACACATTATAGGTAAGTTTCCACACGAACAACCCGATGACCCTAATGATCTATGCCTGGATGTACACCCCGATAATCACACTGATATACTGCAATTGGACAAAAATGGCAACAAAAGACATTGGGTTTTTGAACTTCATTTTGTAGATAGAAAAAATAATATTGGTGCATTCTTTGAGCAATTATTAACAACAGAATAAAACAACGAACCGCTATCATGGGGTTTAGAGATTGTTTGAAAACTCGAAAAACTGGCGTTCGGCAAGAACATCATTATCTCGGCGGATATATCCATGATTATTCTGTAAACCGCTATGACCGCTCAAACTCGTATCACATTTTTGCTCCCGCCGTTTGTGCATCTATTGGATATTGCCGGAGCCGCGCAAGTATTTCAAGCAGGGCAGACGTACGGAGCGCACTATGCTCTTGAATGGTGCAGTTATGAACGCACCGTGCAATCCTCAGCTAATCTGGGTTTTACAAATTTGGCATGGTTTGAGGATATTGTTCCACCAAACGATGGCTTTTTGTTTGTTCCCGGCTTTGATTCTTCCTACGCATTGTCAGGAAATTTTCACACAAACACGATCCTCCATCAATGGCTTCAACAGGCATATATTTCTGGGGCGACCATTTGTAGCGTCTGCGCCGGTGCGTTTGTTCTGGGAGCTGCCGGATTGCTCGACCGCCGACGCTGCACAACACACTGGCAGCTTATCGAAACACTACAGCAAACATTTCCCACAGCCCGCGTCGTACCTGATGTTTTGTTTACCCAAGACAGCAAGATATACACCAGCGCGGGCATTAGTTCCGGTATTGATTTGGCATTGCATATCCTTGAAGAGCGTCATGGTGCGAGGCTCGTCCACAATGTAGCCCGCGAACTTGTGGTGTACCAGCGCCGAAGCGGGAACCACACGCAAACCAGTGTGTATTTGGATTATCGCAATCATGTTCACCAAGGCATCCACACCGTCCAAGATTGGATTATTGAACACCTGCACACCGCACCAACATTAGAAACATTGGCAGAAATCGCTTTGATGAGCGTTCGCAACCTCACGCGCATTTTCCGTCAAACAACGGGTATTTCCATCAACGAATACACCGCACGTGTGCGCCGTGAAGTCGCTCAAACACTAATGAATAACCCCAATTATACCGCCCAAGCGATTGCCGAACAGTGCGGCTTAAAGAGCATTCGCCAATTACAGCGCATTCTTGCTGAATAAATGGCGTAGCAATCAATTATCGCAGCACCTGTAGGGGTTTGGTTTGGGAAAATGTCGGCGTTTGCAAACGGAGGAAGCTGAAGGAGAATTGAGAATGAAGAATTGGGAATGGAAAAGCATGTTCGCCCGCCTCAAGCTCTGCGTCAAGCACAGACGCAACTTCCTGCCCAAGCGCGTTGTAAAGTTTGAGTGTAGCGTGTTCGCGTTTTGTAAGCGTAAAGCGTACGGTTGTTTGGTCGGTGGCGGGATTCGGAAAAATTTGCACGAGTCCGCTTGCGTCAACTGTTCCTATGTCATTGTGTACGTCGGTGGTCGCTGCGAGTAACCGCGCCGGCTTTTCCGTCCATTTTTTGCCATCGTTTTGCACGGCACGGCTGCCGGAAGAGCATAGATACGAGATGGATTCAGCTTTTACGCTGCTTGAAGCCACGCCCGTGGCTTCAACGGCTTGATATGCGGCTGCCAGCATGTACAAGTATTCAAGCGGGTTAGCGGTCTTTCCGGCAAGAGAAATAGCGTTCGGGATTCGCCCGTTGTATTTGTTCGACGCGGTTTGTGTTGTCAGCAAAGCATCTTGCGTATTGATGGCAGCAACTACATCGCTCCACGCAAGCGTCTGTGCGGTTTGTAACCCCGTTGCCGCTAATACGGTATCCACCGGACCATTTATATCTTTGAGATTGAGCGACGCGGGCAATGCGCCCGTTTTGGCAAACGTTGCCAAAGCAGTATTCATAGCGTAAAAAGCATCGGCAAGCGAAAAAAAATCGTTGGAAGGGGACGTACCCAGCACAAAAAAACGTGGCGGAAAGGCGGCTTGTTGTTTCTTCATACCACTTGCCACCGGGCAATCGCGTGAGGTCGAAACAATGGTCGTAGCAATTTGCTTCAGGTGATCGCGTGTGATAGCACGTTCGCGGTCATCCACAACTCTGTCCAAAAGGTCTTTTACGCGCATTGTGCGGATGTTGGGGTGTTGCGCGACCGTTGCCACCAGCGAATCGTATTTCCGCCACATAGATTCTTCGGTAGAAGCCTGTGCAAATGCCACCCATGGAGTTTCCGCTGCCCAGCGCGAAGAATTAGCGCGGGTTGTGTCGAAGGGTGCAGTACGGGTTTGTGCCGAGCACGAATCCGAAAAATAGATTGCCCTCCACGGCGGTAAGGTATAATGAAAATCGGTTTCGTGCAAAATGGCGTTGTAGTAGGTCAGGCGCGATTTGCTGACGGTTTGCATTTGGTCGGCGATGCGTTTGTACGGCAGATAGAATGATTCATTGTTGGTTCCGATCGCTTCCCACCAAAAAATCTGCGTGTCCTGCGTTATAGCCGCGCCACAACCCGCCTCACCATTTTTACCGGAACGGCTCCAGCGCGTGATGCTTGAGTCCACAACCCGCGCCAGCATCCCTTGTGACCACAAAATCGGATAGTCATTGTCCGAACCGCTTTCGTGGTGTCCACCCAAAATAGTACGCATTCCCTGTGTTTTGGCATTGACGATGATAGCATTCGGCATTCTATCAATGCCATCGCCACCGCCTTCGCTCATAATCGTAGGTGTTTCGCCGCCCCAAAATTGCTTCAAAAGTGTTATGCCACCCGCGTCGCTCATTGGAGCCGTTTGCGTAGTGATATTCAGGCGCTGTGTTTCCCATTTTGTTATTTCCGAAAGCAAATTATCCCATGGCATTCGCTCCAGACCGCTTTGCGTGGAAGAGCGAAAATCTACGGGATGCGGCGCACGATGGTGCATCCCAATGCCCATGCCCGCGGCTTTGAGGTCGGTAAAAAACGTCGGATATTTCCACGCGATGCGCTGTACAAGTTGGTCAATAAAGTAAAAATCTGCCCTCACGCCGTACTTTGTAAAAATATCGCGCAAACGGTTCAACACCCGCACCGATTCATCGGCATTCGTAAAATCATGGCAATTCACCACAAAATTAAAATACACGTATTTATCGCCCGCTGTGTTCTTTTCCGGCGAGCGCTGACTTACAAATGTTTGCGCGTGCGCTGAAAAAGGAAGCAGAACAAAAGCAAGCAGCCATGCGGCATAGAGGCGGAGAATTGTATGCGTTGTTTTCATCTGAGTACCTGTACGGATTGAGTGTGGGAAAATGACGGCGTTTGTACGCGCAGAAAATATGCTCCATCAACCAATGACCAATGACTAACGACCAATGACCACTCATGCTCGCCCGCCTCAAGCTCAGCATCAAGTAGTAACGTAACTTCCTGCCCAAGCACGTTGTAAAGTTTGAGCGTGGTACGTTCGCGTTTTGTGAGCGAAAAGCGCACGGTTGTTTGGTCGCCAGCAGGGTTTGGCACAATCGTCAAAGACGACTTCGCCTCCCGGAGTGCTTCCGCGCTTATGGTTGACACAACATTTTGGGGGTATGGATACAAATTTGGTTGCTCTTTGTATTGTGTTTTCCAAACATTCACCTTTTCCGTATTGGTCGCCCAAATGATGCGCCCTTGCTGGACGTAGGGCTTCAGTAAGTCAATTACTCTTGCTGTGCGAGCGGCGTAGCCCGGACAAGCCCAATATTTTTGATGCAGGTCAATAGAATACGAATACAAACGACCTGCGGGCGGCTTTATTCCTTGCTGTAGCGAATCGGCAAAAGTGATAATTTCCGCAGCAATCTGCTCGGCGGTTTTCGAGGAATCGTTTGCTTTGCCGTAACCGTTTCCCAAAAAAACAAGGCGTTTTGAAGGGTCGTGCGTTTTGAAGCCCGTTTCGCTGGTGTCTTTTGGTCGCCAAACGCCCGGAGTTTCTACGTCGTAGGTATGGTCTGTTTGCCCTTTGCGGCGATTGTAGCCCGCAGCGCCCCAGAGAATGTCGGGTTTCCACGTAAAATTTGGATATTGCCAACCTTTGATGCCATTGTTAAAATCCATCCACGTGTACGCCGAAGCATTGTTGCCTTGCGTAAAGTTCCACGTGAAGCCACCCACCACCTTTGAGGGATTACCGCCGAGCGAATCCAGCATATATGCTACGTCGGCGTAATTGTAGGAACTTTCGTGCGCGTGGGGGTCTATCTCAATGGCACTGCTATTACTTTCGGCAAGCCATTTGACGATATTCTTGCTATTTGTTGTGGCATCACCTTTATCAAATGAGCGAACGCCCGCCAAAAACACCCAATCCGATTCCCAATTCCATTTTGCGCCTTTGGTGCGAATGGTATCGGCAAGTTCTTTCAGCAACCCGCGTAGCCGCAAAAAGACGGTTTGGTCTTGGTAGCCGCACGGTTGCTGTCCGGTGGTTGCCGGCGGGAAATAACAATAAACATCCGTCGTTTTGCCCGTGCAGTAATCACGTTCTTCGTTGTGGGTAAAAAAATTGACGTAGAGCGGCGTTATGGTTTGTGCCGAAAGCCTTGGAAGCATTGTGCAACCCAATGATATTACCGCGCAGAATATACAAAAAGATTTCACTTGTAGTACCTGTATGGATTTGGTTTGGGAAAGTGAAGATATGTAGATCACAACCTAATGACAGAATGACGATAGTGACCTTGCAGCTGTTCTATCGCTTTTTTCTGCACTGGTTGGAGCGTCGTCGTGGGGCGACGTTCGGCAAGGATAAACATCCGCGCCATAGATTCCAATTGTTCGGTTAAATGATTAAGGGCATGCGCCGTGAGCGATATAGATTCAAGCCCTTGAACGGATTGTTGGGTAATCGTATTGATAGTTTCCAAGTATGTAAACACCGCATGAGTACTTGTTGGAATACTGTTTGGAATACTATTTGAAATATTGTAAAACAAATTCAGGAACGTAATCGTATGTACTTGTGCTTTCGCAATAATAATTCATCGCTGTGCTTGTACGGGTTTTGTTATTGTAAATGTTGGCGTTTGCAATCGCAGGAAGCCGAAGGAGAATTGAGAATTAAGAACTGGGAATGGAAGAGAATGTTCGCCCGCCTCAAGCTCTGCGTCAAGTAGTAACGTAATTTCCTGCCCAAGCACATCGTAAAGTTTGAGCGTGGTGCGTTCGCGTTTTGTGATCGAAAAGCGCACGGTTGTTTGGTCGGTGACGGGATTAGGAGCAATGTGCAGAGGTTCTGGTGTCTCGGATATAGTTTTTACGTCCGTCGGCATGGCGGTAGTGGCACTTACAATAGCGTAGTTGCAACAACCCGCCCCATAATTCAAGTTTGATGCGACGTACATGCGATAGCGTCCGTCCGGCAGGCGAATAACGGTCGGGTCGTTAAGTGATTGTGCTTGGTATTGGGCAAAAGCGTCTTTATTCAGCCGCACACCCGGTTCCAGTGTGTATGAGTAACCGTCTGTGCTAATGTGGCTGTAAATCGTCCAGCCTTGCCGCATCGAAAATAAGCGTCTGCGTCCATCCGGCAAAAGTGTACTACGCGGATCAACATAGCTGTTCGCGCCGCCTCCAAGCGCTGAATCACCGAGGATATTGCCTTTATCGAACACAAACGTCGCTCCGCTATCGCTCGAGACAGCGCGGCGCATATTGTTCAGTCCCATTAAATCACCAAGATAGGTCATAACCATTTTTCCATTGGGCGCGATGAATATGTCGTAAACGCCGAGTGTGCCTTTGTCGGAAGCATCGAGCGCATAACGCGAACCACTCTCTTCAGTGAATGTAATACCATCGCTGGAAATCTTACTTTTCATTTGCTTCAACCCCATATTCCACTCGTACAACCGCCATTTACCATTGGGGAGCCTCACGCGACGCGGGTCGAAGGCATAATTCGTTTGGGTGATTGGTGCGCCAAATATTATCCCATCCTTTGAAGTAGCGACTTTGGATCCTGGAGCCGATTGCGTACCTTCGTAAAAAAGATAATATGTCCCGCTTGCCGCATCATAGCTAATGCTGGGGATACCACCATTTGTTATACGAAATCCCGCATCGGTCGTGAACACAGTGTCACTGCTTCTTGTTTGTGCGACAAGCGTACCGATAAAACTAAAACTGAGCGCGGAAATGAGAAGGAGAATGTGTTTCATTGCAGCACCTGTATGGGTTTTGTGAGTAAAAGAGTTGGCGTTTGCAAACGCAGAAAATATGATCCATCAACCAATGACCAATGACTAACGACCAATGACCAAGTATGCTCGCCCGCTTCAAGCTCCGCATCAAGCAACAAAGCCACTTCACGTCCAAGCACGTCGTAAAGTGCAAGCCGCACGTGTTCTGGCTGGGCAAGCGAAAAACGCACGGTTGTTTGTTCGGAAGTGGGATTGGGTGTAATACTCAATGCAAGAGTGGAAGCAGCGTCCGCTCCACCACGAATTGCCGTAGCGCTACTGAGTGTGGCACGTTTTGCCATCACAGCGCCGCTGTTATTGGTGTTCAACCATGTTATGGTAAGCTCGCTTGGG
>JANYIG010000245.1 GCA_025358765.1 Candidatus Kapaibacterium sp. | reverse complement strand
AGCCTCCAAAACGGAACGTTCGACCTTGCAAGCGGCGGTCTTATCGTCAACGGCGCAGCATCGTTCAATCCCGCCGTGACGTTCACTTCCGCAGGCGGTGGCAATGGGATATTCTCGATTGCTGGTTCGGGGGCGCTTACGGGCAGCATTAACTCCACCTCGACTGGGTATGCGTCCGTCACCATGAATCGCCCGAATACCAAGCTCAATCTTGCCAACAACGTGATAACAAACTCGCTGACGCTTTCCGCAGGGAACCTTGTTCCGGCGAGCGGCAAATACGTTCAGGTGAATACAACATTGACCACAAGCGGCTCTGCGTCCTACGTGGAAGGGCAATTACGTCAGACGATTCCATTGACTGGAACAGGATTGAATAGTTATTTTTTCCCCATTGGCAAAAACAGCACGTATTTACCAATGACGCTGTTTGGCGTTACTACTGGCAGCGCTACGGTTGTGGCAGCAGAGGCGTTTGCACCTGCAACGAGCTTTGGCGCTTCGCTCGGCACGAATATCACGAATTTGGACACAACGGCGTATTGGTCGGCAAGCGTGATTTCGGGATCGCTCACCTCGGCGCGGATGCGGCTGTTCAAGGCAGGTTTGCTGCCACCGCTTGTTGTTGGCACTACGACGGCTTCCAACGGGGTGTACAACGGCAAAGGCGGCATTACGACAAGCGACGGTTTGACGAGCATACAAACAGCAACGCCGAGTGCCTCACCCATCACTAGCTATTACGTCATCGGCGGACCTCCGGCGACGTTTTACTACTACGTGTCGGGCGACCCCGCGCTTCCCGGAAGTTGGACATCGAACGCCCTTCCGAGCGGCTCTCCGGCGGCAGATTTCACAACGATTGGTAATTATTTCGTTCTTCTTGGTGGCACGACGGCAACGCTTGCGAGCAACCTCACGCTTGGTTCCGGCGCGTCGTTGCAAGTCCGCGCAAATGCAAAGCTCGTCATTCCGCCTGGGCGAACACTCGTTAATAATGGCAATGTGACTGTTCCGGGAACGTTGGAACTTCGGGAAAATGGCGCTGTTGCCGGCAATGTTCCGGTGGTGTATGGAACATCGGGAACGCTCATCTACACCGGAACCATGGCGCGAAGCACGAGCATCTTCGAGTTTCCCCTTACGATGACTGGTTCGGTGGTTATTGACAATGCCCAAGGTATTACGTTGGACGGCGATAAAATCATCGCGGGTGAATTGGAATTGGAGCAAGGCGTTTTTTCACTGAACGCACGAAACCTCACGCTCAACGGCGATTTTACCAATAGCGGCGGTTTGTTGAACACGAGCAATTTCACCGGTACTGCGTTTGGCAGCCTCACCATCGGCGGAAGCGGCGCTATCACGGGTGCGCTGTCGTCGTCAGCAACGCTGAATTTCAGCCAGCTTACCATGAACCGCCCCGGTTCGATTCTTACGCTCGGCTCCACGACGAATGTTCAAAACGTGTTGGCGCTCACAAACGGCAGAATCGCGGTGGATTCAACACACACGCTCATTGTTCAAAACCCGTCATCGGCAGCAGTACTCGGTGGTTCGGCATCTTCGTTTGTAAGCGGTACGGTACAACGCGCCTTGCCCGCAGCCACTGCCGCGCCTTCGGCAGACGTGTATCTTTTCCCTATTGGCAAAGGTGCTGCATATCTGCCATTTGCGCTTACGGGCTTTCAAACGGGCGTAAATACGCCGTTTGTGGAAGGCGAAGCATTTGCCGCGAATTCCGGCGGCTCGCCCGGAAGCGGCATTTTGAGCATAAGTCAGACCGATTATCTGCGCGTACGGATAGCGGCGGGCGATTACAGTAGCGGCAAGGTGCAATTTATCCGCCCCACCGGCTTAAATTCGTCAAGCATGATTGGCGCGACAAATGCAACACCTTCGAGTTCGTATAATTCTGTGCCATCGGTCGTCATGGGAACAACCATCACCAGCACGGGTCTCACACTTTCGGCGTTGGGTACGAATCATTATTTTGTGATTGGCAGCATTGGCGTACTGCCACTTGTTACCGATGTATTACCGCCTTCCATTGCTACGGGCGGCACCATCACACTGTTAGGGCTGAATTTTGACGGCGTGACGGGTGTGAATATTGGTGGCGTTCCAGCAACGAGTTTCACAATTATCTCGCCAACGGAAATTCGCGTAGTGGTGGCGGGTGCTACTACGAGCGGAACTATCTCGCTTACGTCGCTTGCAGGCACAGTGCTTGCGCCCACGCCATTGACGATTTACCGCTCACCGATTATCTACGGTTTTACACCAACAGTAGGGGTGAAAGGCACGTTTGTAACGATTACCGGGGCAAATCTGACGAATATCACAAACGTCTTTTTTGGCACGGTGCAATCGCTTGGATTCTCTGGCACGACGGACAGCGTGTTGACCGCCGTTGTCGGCGCGGGCGAAACAGGATTTATCACCGTTCGGAACGCGGGCGGATCGGCTACGTCAACACGTCAATTTACGTATCTTCAACCGCCCGTGGTCACGGGGTTTCAGCCGACGTTTGGTCCTCCGGGAACACTCGTCACCATTACGGGAACAAATTTCATTGGTGCAACGACTGTTCGTTTTGGTACGGCGACGGCATCTACATTCACCGTACAATCCAGCACGAGTATTACCGTGCAAGTTCCGGGCAACGCAAACGGTGCGCCCACCGTCATAAATGCCGTGGGTAGCTCGTCGGCGACACTGGATTTCCTTATTCGCTATACAAATTTTCCCGTTATCAGTTCATTCACCACCGTCACGGGCAACACGCTCACAAACACCAATGGAACGCTTGTGTTTCCCTTCGTGAACCCAGCCACCGTAGCAACGGTAACGATTACGGGCGCAAATCTGTCGAATATCTTGAATTTCCGCATCGGCTCAACGACGATTGCAAGTTACGTCGTAAGCACCGACGGCACGATGGTTACGGCGCTTGTTTCAACGGGCGCAACGGGTTCTATCTTTATCCAAACCACCGTCGGGACGACATTTTCAGCCAGTGCATTTGAATTTAGGATATCCACCCAAGCGCAGTTTTTCCCAACAATTACGAAATTTTCGCCCGAACGTGGCGGCCCACTTACGTTTGTCACCATCACAGGAACAAATCTGTTT
The DNA here is from genome assembly GCA_025358765.1 of Candidatus Kapaibacterium sp. Lineage (GTDB taxonomy): Bacteria > Bacteroidota > Ignavibacteria > Kapaibacteriales > UBA4661 > JANYIG01. The sequence continues at coordinate 4,888 of JANYIG010000245.1, read as the reverse complement.
GACGTTGCAAAAATCAGGTTCGGCGGCATTAGCGCGTCAACATTTTTCACCCGATCAACCACAGAAATTGTAGCAATCGTGGACACACGCGGCGCAACCGGAAAGATCGAGGTGGTTGCCGCAAATGGTATTGCCCTTTCGGCAAAGGATTTTATTTTTGTGTCGTCGGCTACATCGCCCGTGATAACGAATTTTGCGCCGGTATTTGGTTCCACAGGCAGCACGATAACAATCACGGGTGAGAACTTCACGAATGCTACATCGGTGAGTTTTGGTGGGGTTCCGGCAAAAAGTTTTGTGGTTTCCTCTGCCACACAAATTATTGCCGTTGTTGCTACGGGCGAAAGTGGTTTGGTAGGAGTTACAACGCCTGTCGGCACTGCTACGTCTGGCGGACGGTTTGAGTTCATCGTTCCCGTAACCACAAGCGATTTTATCAACGACTCCATTACGATAGCCCGATTTTATACTTCGTCCAACGGCGCAGCGTGGAGGCGGCATAACAACTGGCTTTCACCTAATTTCCCGCTTGCAGTGTGGGAAGGAGTGACGGTCGAAAACGGTCGCGTTACAAAACTTAATTTAGCAAATATAGGGATTGCGGGGCAGGTGCCGGAGTTCTTGGCAGCGCTCACAGGGTTAAAAGTGCTTGATTTGTCAGGCAATCCCCTCGGTATGACCATTCCGGGCTGGATTCGCCGCTTGAAAAACCTCGAAGAACTGAATCTCTCGAATGCGTTTATCATCGGCTCCATACCGGACAGCATCACGGAGATCAAGCGTTTGCGCGTCCTGCGGTTGGATAACAACCTGCTCACGGGCAAATTGCCGACAAATATCTGTTTGCTAACGGAACTACGCGAACTTTCGTTTTCTCACAACCAAATTGGTGGTAGAAATGGCGTTTTGCCGGATTGTTTAGGGAGCCTGCAAAACCTCGTGGTCTTCAATGCCAGTTTTAACGTGCTTGTGAGCAAAATCCCTTCGTCGTTGGCTCAAATTCAGACGTTGCAGCAGTTTTTTGTACGCGATAATCAGCTGAGCGGCGCGTTGCCGCCGTTTGGAACAACAAATGTTCAAAATCTGACGGCTGCAAAAGGCGGTGTTTCTGAGAATGGTACGATTGCGGCGGTGTCAAAAAGTGTGCTTGAAATCATTGATGCAAGCAATAACAACCTTGATGGCACACTTCCCGCTTCCTTCGGCAATTTGGCAAACCTAAAAACATTGCTTTTGGGAAACAACCTCATCAGTGGCGTGATTCCCGATGAATTGGGTAACATACGAAACCTACAAACGCTGGCACTGAATAACAACGAACTCGCAGGCACGATTCCTTCGGCGCTTGGGCAATTAAGTTTCTTGCGGTCAATGGCACTCGATAACAACAGCCTTACGGGCGCTGTTCCCGATGCGTTGAGCAATCTCACATCGCTGCAAGCACTTACGTTGACGAACAATCGTTTGACCAAACTTCCTGACCTCGCATCGGTGTTGCGCCGCTTGGATACAATGCGCGTAGAAAACAATCGCTTCACTTTTGAATCGTTAGAGCCGAACGTCGGACTGACATCATTGAGCTATGTTCCGCAAGACAGCATCGGCACAAGGCTTGATACGACAGGCATTCTGGGCAGAAAATTTAGCTATACATTGCCGACGGGTGGCACCGGTAATCGGTATTTATGGTTCAAAATTTTGTGGCAAAACGTAGGTGGCACGGTTGGTGCTGTACAATCGGCACTCACGAATCAACCAACAGGCGCGTTGTCGTTCGAGGAACTTTCGCAAAGCGACACGGCGACGTATTATTGTATCGTTACAAATGCCACTGTTTCAGGGTTGACGCTGTACAGTCGCCCCGTGCGAATTACCAGCCCACTGATTCCGATTGCTCCGTCGCAGCGACCAACTCTCCTATCGCCATCAAACGCTTCTACGAATCTGCCGACCTTTGCAACGCTGACGTGGCAAGGTATTCCGGAGGAAACGCGATACCGTATCCGCATAACACTTGCGGCTGACACGAATCGCGTTGTTGCCGACACGGTGGTCAAAGCAACACAATATACAGCATTCGGGTTGTCACGCCTTACGCAGTACCGTTGGAGCGTCCGCGCCATCAACGCTGGTGGCGTAGGCGAATTGTCGGAAGCATGGACGTTCCTGACAGTAGCACCGGATGTAGCATTGGCGTTCCAGACGGCGGATTTTGGAACGGCGGTCGTGCGCGAACGTGTTCAAAATGAGGCAATTCTTACGAACGTCTCGCAAATACCACTCGTGGTAAACAACCTCACGATTCAAGACGCAAACGGCGACTTCAACTTCGTGGATGCTGTTGGCGGTAACGGCTTGCGATTGCAACCACAGCAGGCAGCGCGGGTAAAAATGGCGTTTGTACCAAAATCTGTTGGTCGCAAAGAAGCCAACGTCAGCGTTCAATACAGCTCGGCAGATAATGGCAGCGATACAAAAACGCTTATTGCTCTCAATGCCCTCCGCGGTATTGGCACGGGTTTGTTGGTCTTGCCTGTAGCATTCGATACTGTGTTGCTCAATCAGTCGGCGCTTGCGACGGCACTGATTGTCAACCGCGACACAAAACCCATTCGTGTGACGCAGGCAAAATCAATTCCAAATCCGACCGATTTTTCCAACAAAACGACCTTCACAGCAGTAGATTTACCGCAAGGCGGGACACTGATTGGTCCGGGCGATACATCGTCAATTCTTGTGCAATGCCGCGCCATGAACATTGGCACAAGAACTGCCAACCTACAAATTATTGCAACCACAGACACCGCAACTATACCAGCAGACACGCTCACGACCAGCATTACGGCGATTGCCCGCGCACAACGGGTGGATGATTTTATTGTCACGATTGGTATCCGTCCGCAAAAAGGTCAAGACACGATTCCGCCCGGACAGCCAGTGACGTTAGAGCTGTATCTTTCTACGAAAAACAAAGATTCGTTGTTTAAGGTTGCAACGCCCGTGTTTACTGGCGTTATAAACTTCGATCATAATGTCCTTGCGCTCAACGACAACGCCACACGTCTTATCCCAAACAATGCCCCAGCCAACAGCATCAGCCGTGTGAGTTTGAACGGACGATGGGATGGCGGGAATAAATCCCAAGACACCGTACTCATGCGAATCCACTGTCTGGCAGTTTCTGGCGATAAAGACCGCACAAGATTAGTCTTGGAGCCATTCAAATGGGGGTTAAGCAACGACAACGTTGGGCAATCGGTTATCAAACGTATCTTTGTGGTCGCTCCTACTGACACCACGTACTTCACCTCTGGTGTCTGTCAAGCGGGTGGCAGCAAACGTTTGACGATTTCCACGACCGCCGTCACGCTAAATGCCAGCCGTCCGAATCCCGTCAAAGACGTGGCAACAGTCAGCTACAGCGTTCGTGAATTTGGGTCAGTGGAACTTGGCTTATTCGATATGAGCGGAAAAAAAATCAAAGACCTTGCGACCGGTATCCACAATCCGGGCGAATACGAAGTGACGCTGCGCGTGAACGACATTCCATCCGGCTCGTACATGATTGTGCTCACAACGCCATCGGCACGAATGGATGAGCGGATTGAAGTGATAAAATAACTGCGAGCCTTGTTTCAAAAATTGCAATGCCTGTGTCCCAGCAATCAAGCGGAACACAGGCATTTTTTGTGGACAACATTTCCCGTTACATTTTCCCCGTCAAAAACCATGTCCGCATCAAGCCTTTCCCTTTGACCTCAATCTCCCCGCGCTCCTCGAAGGTGAATTGGTCATTCGTCATTTGCTGCGCGTCATTGGTGGATTGGTCATTGGTTCATGTTCATTTGTTTCGTGAACACCTAATGACGAATGACTACTGACCAATGACAGTCTGCGAACCACCTCCGTCGTCACGTGTACCTTTCCCGCCTCGCCATGAGATTCCATGCGGCTTGCGGTGTTCACGGTATCGCCCCATAAGTCGTAACTAAACTTCTGTGTGCCTATCACGCCCGCTACCGCCTCGCCCGTATGGATACCTACCCGCATTTGCACCGGATGGGTACCAAGTTCCTTGCCTTCCATCACCCACTGCAACCGCACTGCATCAAGCGAGGATTGCATTGCCAACGCAAATCGCGCCACTCGCTCGCAGTGGTCGTCCATCGGAACGGGAACGCCACAGACAACCATATACGCATCACCAATGGTCTTGATTTTCTCTAAACCGTGTTTTTCCGCCAAAGCGTCCAGCGCGGAAAAGAGCGCGTCCAAGAGTTCCACGAGTTCTTGTGCATTCACGTTGGCAGACAACTTTGTAAAACCCACCACATCGGCAAACAGCACCGTCACGTTGGCAAAGTGTTCTGCAATGCGGGTTTCGCCCGTTTTCATGCGCTCGGCTATCACGGACGGCAGCACGTTCAACAACAGGCGATTGCTTTGTTCGCGCTGTTGTTCGATGATAGTGTTTTGCTCGTGCAACGCCATGTTCGTAATTTCGATTTCTCGCGCTTGCTCCGTTTGGATTTCCATCTGACGGCTGATTTCCTTGTTCGCACTCTGTAAATCCTGCGTTCGCTCTGCCACTATCTGCCTCAATGCTTCGGCGCGGTCATGCAACTGCCTCACTCTCCAGCGAAACGCTCCCACGCCGCTCCCAGCCACCAGCATCACGCACATCCCGTAAAACCACCACGTCTCCCAGAAAAACGGCTGGAGATACAGCATTACCGTAGCCCCCATTTCGTTCCAGATACCATCGTTGTTGCAGGCGATAACGCGAAAACGATACTGCCGACCACGCGGAAGGTTTGTGTAATATGCTACCCGCCGCGTACCCGCCTCCGTCCATGCTTTGTCGTAGCCCTCCAACAAATACTTGAAC
>JANYIG010000225.1 GCA_025358765.1 Candidatus Kapaibacterium sp. | reverse complement strand
GGAACCTGAGTGGATAATGCAGCGAGCAATGCCGCAGAATCGTGGACAGGCAAGGCTTCTGGCACAATACGGGCAGAGCCGATCACCCTCCCTTGTTTGTCGAGCCACAGTGTGCGTCGGTAGTTTCCGCTCTGAATGGTTTCGTCCTCATCGTCTGATGTTCGTTTGGATTCAGAGTTGTTGCCGAACCTCACCGACGATTTCTTCTGCCGAAGCGTGATTTCATGGATGAGTTCTTGCATTGATGCGGTGTCCAAATACGCACGAGCGCGATAGGTTCCCATCGAATCCGCTATGAACATAGCGAGCGGCTCATCATACTGAGCTTTCATATCGTGCTGCACAGAATCGCGCACCAAACCATGAACACGTATCACACTATCAATCACCTGCTCCGAACGCTGTTGCAATACGGTGTTTGGGCGAGAAAGATAAAGATACTGTGCCAGCAAGCCAAGCACGACGCACGACACTGCCGCGCATATCCAAAGAATGATGTCACGACGCGGCTTCTGGCGGGGGAAAATATCATGTATCATAACTATTACGTTCAAAATTGTTGATGCCAATTCATTGTTTTAGCCATACCGACGGATTTAACTTATCACGACCGTGCCACACCTCAAAATGCACATATTCACCATCCACCGAACGCCCGCTTTTGCCCACCACTGTTTCAGGTGAAACTTCCTCGCCTTCGCTCACCGACACAGACACAAGGCTCGCATAGACGGTGCGGAAATCATTCCCATGATCCACAATCACCAACGACCCATACCCAGGAAGCCAGTGCACAAGCGACACCGTACCTTTCGCCACCGAATGAACAGGCGTGCTGTGCGGCGTGGCAATGCTGATACCGAGATTCGTCATCACGGTATTTGTCGCGGGATTCGTGTATTGACCAAAACCATGAAGAATTTTTCGGCTTAACACGGGCCAAGGCAACGAATGCGCTTTGAATTTACCTGCTATGATACGGTTTGCATCGGCGTTTTGTTTCGCGGCGTGTGCTTCGTCATCGTCGCGGGAATTACTCCGGCTTTTGGAAGCGCGATTGTTCTTGCCCGATGAGCCTTTGGTGCTGCCGGAGACGGCATATCGGCGATTTTCTTGAGCAATCAAGTCCGTAATGAGGCTCTGCATCTTGCGAGCACTGGCATTTTTTTCTTCCAATTTTTGCTGCAAGAGCTTTTTATCCGCACGAATAGAATCGAGCGCCTTTGCCGAGAGTTCAATCGTTTGCGAAATGCGCTTTTGCCGATGCTCCTCCGACGATTTTAGCCCTTCATGGCGGTCGAGCAACGCCGCAAACGTGTTTTTACGCCCACTAAGCGAATCCGTTAGCCGCGCGATTTCTTGAGCGCGTTGCCGTGCAAGCATTGTGACTTGTGCAACTTGATAATGCAAAACGAGTTCTTGTGTTCGAGTTGTACCCAACAACAGCAACTCATTATCTATCATCGCGGGCTGACGAACAACGCGACGAGCAAATTTGCGGTATTCTCGTTGCATAACCACAAGGCGCTGTTCGAGTGTGCCGATGCTGGCAGCAGTCTTAAGGATAGAATCTTGGGTACGGCGCATCTGCCGTGTGAGAATTACCAACGAGGTTTCGACCTGCTGCTTTTTTTTGCGTTGTTTATTCAATTTTTGTGCGACCGAAGACTCTTTTTCTTTTACAGATTGTAATTTCTCACGGTCAGCTTCTATCTGCTTTTGCAGGCGCTCAAGTTTTCGCTGTTCCGCTTCAACGCTTGTCTTTGTAGATTTTGCGGAAGATTGTTTTTTTCCAGAGCGCTTGCTTTTTTCTTGTTTTTTTGTGGATTGTTGACGCTGTTGACCGCCGGTTTCAGCTAAATCAGCCTTACAGACGGGTTGGACAGCCACACTTAGCACAAGCACGGTACAACAACAAACGAGGATTGTATATCTACCAGGATGCTGCAAACTTCGGTAGTTGAGGCTCTGCGCCAGGCAATGCGTCAGGGAGAGCGTTTTCATCAAATCTATAAACAGATGATTCTGTGCGGTCTTGCGAACGACTTTTTCAGACGGCAATATACAAAAAATCCCTCGGACGGTTTGCAAGAACAACGAATCCGGGGGATGGGTATTTTTCAGCTTGTTACTGCCCAACAATTACCGAAACAGCTTTATCAAAAAGTTCATCGCGTCCTTCGGTGATGCCTTTGAGCGTCCGTACCACCGGAATCGTGGGTTTGATGCCTACCAAATGATGCTGCGAGCCGTCATGCTTCAGAACTTTCATGCCCGTCCAATACATCATATATCCACCGGGCATATACACCGTGTTGACATTGCCGTTCGCACCAGCCGTTGTGCCACCAATAATTTCGCCCAACTTGTAATGCTCCACTACGCCCATCACGCTTTCGGCATAATTGATTGCCCTGCCGTTGGTCAAGAACACCACTTTGCCCTTGATGCGTGGTTCGCGCGGTGCAAGGTTCCAACGACCACTTGAGTCGTAACCAACAATATTTTTTTGGTCGGGATAAAGGAGAAGAGGCGTGTTCCACCGCACGGACAACAATGGTTTATCCGTCAGATACGCCAACACCTCGTGATTATTATTCGGATAACCGCGCAGGTCAAAGACAACGCCTTTTGCTTGGGCAATTTCGTTGATGTTTTTGGCGATGTCTGCCATAGAAGCCTTGTCGAGGCTAACGTACCAAACTCCATTTGCCATTTTTTCCACGCTTGCGCGAGTAGATTCGCGGATGGGGTCGCCTGCATAATTTCTTGTGAGTGCCACATTTAACGTCGTATTCACCATAACAGTACCGCGTTTGAGCATTATGCTCGCCACACTACCGGAATCACCAAACGGAAAAACAGCCAGCGAACGGTAGCGGTTCCACTGCGGTGAACCGGACAGGCGTTGTTCCTCCATTGCCAATCGTTGTGCAGCACCCACGCCATCAATGCTCATAATCACGTCGCCACGCCGGACGGTGCTGTCTTTGGACGACGTAACCACAACCTGCCCTTCTGCTTCATCTACAATAAACGGCAATCCCATCTGGCGCACCAACCCGCCTGCTTTCATGCGATCGGCACTGAACGGACGTGATGTGGTGAAATTGCTCTGCCCGTCGCTTAATGCTGTCATCATTTGGCGCATGGTGTAAAGGAACTCTAATTCGTTCTTATTCTCCAAAACGGCTTGCAGCGCCGTCGTTAGCTCTTTGTCCCAATCCACCGACACAACATCGAAGTACGGGTAGAAGTGTTGAAGCACATTCCATGCTATCACCGCATCCGCAAGACGCAAGTCTTCATCCAAACCTGTTACTTGCGCGAGATTTACTCCCTGTAGTCCAAATTGCAATAACTCCATTTGTGATATTGTTCGCGGTGTAGCGCCAACCGTCGTTTTATCATCTCCTACGAGTGCAAGCGGCAATGAACACTTCAAGCCCGACCCAAGTTCTTTTGCGATACTCTCGCCCATGGTAGGGCGTTTGTCGAAAAGTGTCACAACAGGTTGCTGCTCTATCTTCAAGCATTGTTTCCCTTCAACCTGACGCATTGCGTCAGACTGCCCTTTGAATACTTCTGTTGTGTAACCCACACCTCCGCCCGACCAGCGTTCAGGTTGTAAATCCGTCATTGCCTGCTCAAAGCCACCATTTTCGACTGGAAAAGGCTTCCATTCTTGCGAAGCATTATCGCGTATGAACAAGCGTACATCGTCGAAATAAGCAGCTCCTTTGCTGGACAGAAGACAACCAAAGGCAATGCCGGTGGCATCATCACTAACGTGCCCGATGATATTGTAATCACGCCATTCATCCGACATTATCGGTTTGTTTTGCATATTCTCCACAAAACCATATTGCGGTTTGCCATTCAAAGGTGGTCTATCCACACGGAGCCATAATTGCGCGGTTCCCATAGTGTCCGTCCGCACCGCAGCCACAAGCATGACATCCTTACCGCGAAACGGCGCAGCATCAACAAACTGACTCTTGGTGCAAAAATTTTGGACAAGCCCGTTTGGAATCGTACGGTTCAGACGGATGCTGTGATACGTGGTTTGTTGCTGAGGAGATCCGGTCAATTCTATACCCAAACCTTTATGTTGCCATGAAATGACTTTTGTGGCGCTGCCCGCTACGGCTCGTTGATAAAAAAAGCCCGATTGTTCGGAAGCGCGGAGAATCTGGAGTGTTGGTGCAATCGGCAGAAACAGACCTTCTAATGCAATTTTTAGCTCATTCGTCGTCGTAGCATTTTTCACTTTACCTACGCCATAAACCGCAAATTGATTCCAATCCATCACAGCCGCTTCATCGCTTGGGTGGAAGTACCGCACATAGCCGTACAACTTGGCGAATGCACGAAGGTTTTCAACGCGCTGGCTTGCGACTGGCGAGTGAATCCCACTATTGGCGCTCGACACAACAACGGCAGTCTGGCTATAGGCTGGCATACAAACCAATGCCACAGCCATCATGCAACCCTGACGCAATGCGTCGGCGATGCGCGTAGTGATTGTGACACATCCAAGATTCATCCAACGACCATTCATACATTTCCACGAGATTTATGAAACAAAAACATGAGAGCCAATGTCATTAAGTTAAGGAATCTCCCTCATCCTGACCTTCTCCCAAAGGGAGAAGGAGGGAGGTTTGAAGCCCTCTACCTCTGGGAGAGGGTTTGGGTGAGGGGCTTAACTTAATGACATTGAACATAAGAGCGTCAGGTCATGAAAAAGTACAATACTCACAAGTCATGCACCCATTTCACCGCCAACCATAGACGAAAGAAATTTGCCCACCATAGGAAATCCAGCGCCACTGCGCTCCTTGAGCAATGCTCAACAACGGTGCTGCAATATACACCGCAGGCGAAGCGTAAAAACCGTTGGCAAGTGGCAGGTCGTACCCTACCGATACTTTCCCACCCACAAGCACAGGGTTCATCAAGATTCCATCGGTTCCGACGGAGCGCTGTTGCTGACCATTCCGAAACGTAAAGTTCGTAGGTGATTGCACAACTTCTTGTTGCGCGTTGCCATTAAACACGCGCGCACCAATCTCTACGCCGCCTGCAACAAAAAAATGCAACGGAAAAAATTTGTATTTGATGCCAAATTCCGTCGTAGCGTACCCTAATGTAGCGTCGAACAGAAAATTTGTGATAACGTGTTCTCCATTAATGCGCGGACCATTATCATATGGCACACTAAAACTGGACCAAAAGCGCTCGTAGCGCAGGCTTGCGTAAAGAGCCGTTGTACCATTTTCTAACCAATATTCACCGTGCAAACCAAACGCTACGCTGCGACCGCTTCCGCGCTGGTATGTGGCACATTGGCATTCACCACCGCTATCTTCGTTGCTTTGTGTATAGGACAACGAACCAAGATTCACTAAGCCGCCGCCACCGCCTGAAATACCCACAAACAAACGTGGATATTCCGTTGGATAACGTGGCGAATATTGCCAATTAAAACCCTGTGCAAAAGCCGTAACGCCGCTTGTCATTGTGAATGCGAGACATAGCGCACAATTGGCAAGGCTTTTGTGAAATGAAGGCGGTATTATCGCAGTTGTGGTCATGCTCGTGGTGCTTTTAGGTGTTCGGCATTCATGTGGTATTTATTGGTTGAGTTCATACGCCGCAGCGCCAAGCGATGGCTCCGACGATGAAAACGTACACAACCAAGCCGTTTTAGGGCGCGTTGCAAGAAACGTCTCACGAATATACGGATTCCCGAACAAGACCACAACAACGGGCTTTTCTCCGACAAGCGTTCGCACAATCTGCTCGAAACGCGGGGCAAGCGTCGGAACAAGTGTTACCATGCCTTCTACGATTTGCGGGCGCACAAAAACAGCAATCACGATTGCTTCGGCTTCGCGCGTTCCTTCGGTGAGAATCTGTACATCGGCATCGTCAATAGTCGCATCCAAAAAACCAAAATCACAATCGCCCTTAAAATTTTGCGCCAAATAGCGGAAAAAGCTCGTCGCTGCCGTCACGTCTTGCTCGTAGCGTTCGCTCACAAGCGCAAAACCAGCTATTTGCCGGAATTGTTCTATCGGTTTTATCATTTTCACTGTTTCATTATCGCCAAACCATCGTAGTGCAGGTTTTGCCGCATCAAGCGCAAAAAGCTGATGCTGTTTGATATCGTCTGGCTTCAGGTCTATCTGGCGACTGCCATATCCGGTGCCATATCCGGTGCCGTATCCGGTGCCGGATACGGCTGGACGTTGCCCTTGGTCTGCCGAATACGGCAGCGTTAGCAACCCGCACCATTGTTTGGCTTCAAGAATACGAAGCACAGAGCGCTTTATCTGCTCTAAGGAAAGAAGACCATCATTCACTGCTTGTTCCAACGCATTTAAGGCTTCAAGCGGCTCGGGCGGCAACAGCACAACATCTGCGCCCGCTGTTAGCGCCATCACTGCTGACTCAGCGCTCGAATACCGGCTCGTAATCGCCTTCATATCGAGTGCATCGGTCACGATGATGCCGTCAAATCCAAGCTCCTGCCGTAAAAGTCCCGTTATTATTGGCTTGGAGAGTGATGCCGGAACGTTTGGCACACCTGCCTGAGCAAGCGTTGGAACTGCCAAATGCCCAACCATCACGGATTGAACATCTGCCGCCAAAGCCGCACGAAATGGTGCGAGTTCTACGGCATCGAAGCGCTCGCGGGAACCGTCAAGCGTGGGAAGTGCTTCGTGAGAATCCACCGTCGTGTTGCCGTGTCCGGGAAAATGTTTTGCCGTTGCCAACATCCGCTCCAAAACGCCTCCCTGCTGCGTTCCGGCGATATACGCCTGTGCGTGGCGCGATACTACGTCGGGCGTTTCGCCAAACGAACGAATACCAATAACAGGATTCAAGCGGTTCGAGTTTATGTCGCAAACAGGCGCAAAATTCCAATGAATGCCGAGCGCACGGGATTCACGGGCGATTGCCGCCGCCATACGGTGCGTTGTATCCACGTTATCGCCCACGCCCAATGCCATCGCGTGTGGAAAAGGTGTTCCACCGTCAAGCCGCATGGCAACGCCATGTTCAAAATCTGCACTGACTAACAACGGCATACCACCTGCTGACTGAGCGCTTATATTTTGCAATTCTGCAATCATCCTTGCGGTTTCCACCGCCTCGCCTTGAAACACGCAAATGCCGCCAATACCTTCATGCCGCACCAATGTTTGTATCTGGAAGCGAATACGTTCGTCCGCATAATACGTTTCCGCCGACACGCGAGGCACAATGCACTGTGCAAGGAGTTGTCGGGTGGTATATTTTTCGAGAAGTGTTTCGAGAACGGATTGCATGGAAAACCTTTTATTTTTTTACGTTGTAAGCGCCCGAAGCGCGTTCACCACTATCTGCGCGGCTTCGTCGGTCTGCGCTGCCGATACTTGGTGGTGGAATACGACCCGCACCACTCCTGCTTTGATGGATGACAACAACACACCGTCGCGTTTGCAGCGTTCCACGACGGCGTTGCCGGAGACGGCTGCGTCAATGCTTTCGTGACAGGAAAAAACAACCAAGTTCGTTTGCACACGTTCCATGTCAATGCTTGCAAGACCCGAATCACGCACAGTTTCCGCAAAACGTCGCGCATTTGTATGGTCTTGAACGAGCAATGCCTGATGATGATGCAACACGTACAAACCAGCCGCAGCAAGGATTCCCACTTGACGCATTCCAGCGCCCAAAATTTTCCGCCATTTTAATGCCTTTTCAATATGCTTACGACTTCCCACCAAAAGCGAACCCACAGGAGCACCCAAACCCTTCGAGAGGCATACAGATAACGTGTCGAACGGTACAGAGTATGCAGCAGGACTGATGCCGCTTGCAGCACAGGCATTCCAGAGTCTCGCGCCGTCGCAATGAAACGCCAACCCGTGTTCCCGTGCCACGCGCTCGCATTGGCGGATGTTCTCAAGCGGCAAAATCGTCCCGCCGTAACGGTTATGCGTGTTTTCAAGACAAAGCAACGTTGTTTCCGGAAAATAATAGGTGTTTGGACGAAGTGCAGCGCGGACAGTCGCTTCCGGCATCACACCAACATTGGATTCCAAACAATGGAGCTGCACACCAGAAATAATGCTCGGTGCAGCCGTTTCGTAGTGAAATATATGCGATTCAGAATCCACCAACACCTCGTTCCCGGGCGACGTGTGAACTTTGATAGCAAGTTGATTGCCCAACGTCCCGCTCGGTACAAAAAGTGCGGCTTCTTTTCCCAAAAGCTCGGCAGCGTATTCTTGAAGCTCATTCACGGTCGGGTCTTCGCCATATACGTCATCACCGACACGTGCACGTGCCATTGCATCACGCATCGGCTCTGTTGGTACGGTAACGGTGTCGCTTCGGAGGTCAATCATGGGGAGGTATGAAAAATGTTGGTAGATAACGTGGAAAAAGACAAAAGCCAATCGTGCTTATTGTGCCACGATTGGCTTATACAGATATTCATCTTCAATATTGCTCGCCGGTTTGTTCTAAGCGTAATCGTTTTTCCTCGATACGCTTGAGCTTTATATTAACGGCATCGGCAAGGTTTATACCGCGAGCATTGGCGTAGTTCATGAGCGCTATCATCACATCTGCGGCTTCGTCTTGCACTGATTCCATTGGAATGGTTTTTCCTTTCCAAAGTTTTTTCTCCAAGTTTGCCAGCTCACCCGCTTCACCACAGAGTTCGAGCGAAAAAAATTCAGGTGGTCGCACGGTAAACTTTTCCCGTTGATAATCGTCGAAAAGGGACTGTATGCGGCTCAAGGAGCCATAAATTGGTTCGTAAAAATCATTGTCTGTCAATTGGCAAGACATAAAGTATCCTTAAACGTTATCAAGCGTTGCCCTTGGCTGCCTGCGGGTTATTCATCGCCCTCATTGGCATCGTGTTCATCGGGTTCACGCATGATATAACCCACGCCGCGTACACTGCGAATCAACAGTTGTTCGCTGTCGTCGGTAATTTTCTTACGAAGACGCTTTACATACACATCAATAATGTTCGACTCGGTGTCAAAACTGTAACTCCACACGTGCTGTGTGATGAGGCTTCGGCTCAAAACACGGTTTTTGTTCCGCATCAAATATTCAAGCAGCGAATATTCTTTCGTGGTCAGCTCAATTTCCTTTGTGGCGCGGTACGCACGGTGCGTAACGGTATCGAGCGATAAATCACCACACGTAAGCGTCGTTGATTTTTCCGTTCCTGCACGGCGCAGCAGTGAACGCACACGAGCGGCTAATTCCTCGAAATGAAACGGCTTCGGCAAATAATCATCCGCCCCCAAATCCAACCCCGTCACACGGTCTTGCATAGAACCCCGTGCCGTAAGCATCAGTACCGGCGTGACATTGCCGGCGGCACGAATATCCTTGAGTACATGAAATCCATCTTTACGTGGCAGCATCACGTCCAAAATAATTGCGTCGTAATCGTTCTCGGATGCAAGTTTTATACCCTCTTCACCGTCATGAGCCACATCCACCACGTACAACTCTTCCATCAAACCTTTGCGGATAAAGCTCGCAACTTTTCGTTCATCTTCGACAACAAGAATACGCATAACATCAAGGATAAATGCGGTCTGGAGAATAGAACTCGCTGCTGTTTCTACTCACCGTCAAAAAAATGGCATCCCAGATTCAAATATAGGAAATCTGCGAATGCCGAACGGAATCTTTTTTGCTTTTTGCTTACTTTGTATGCTCAATCCACAATCTGTGTTTGCGGAAGTACTTTATGCAACCGCTCCAATTCTGCAACCGTAAATTGATTTTGGCTTATGTCCAAGAACTGGAGTTTTTTAAGTTCACCAATATTCGACGGCAACTTCCGCAAACCATTCACGCTCAATATCAAGCGACGAAGGTCTTTGAGCGTCGTAATGTCGCCCGGCACTTCCATCAAACCGTTGCGGCTTAAGTCCAGAACTTGCACATTCATGCAACGAAGAATTTCTGTGGGGAAATCCAACAATCCGCTGGATTGCAAATTCAGTTTGTAAACGCTCTTCGGTGTTTTCAGCACCTGCTCCAACGTTGTGATTTCCGGCAATGCAGCAATCGCTGCAGAGTCCATCGGGGTATTGGTAGCGGCGTTGGATGCCGAAGGTATATTTCCTGACTGCGCTTCGGCGAGCGGCGTGGTAATCGTTATCGTCAGAGTCATAACAACGACCGCGATAACGATTGCTGTTGTATCTAGGCTAATGTGGCGCATAATATCTTCTCCGTTCTTGCTTCAACAAGATATGATGGAACAATCGGGGTGATTTACAAAATGTTTTATTATCGTCTTTTGCGAATCAGAAGTGGAATAAGATATAAAAAACTTCTCTATAAGACAAGATTCTGTTTCGCAATGGGCGAAAAAAGTTCCCTACCCTTGTCGGAGTGCGGACACACGAAAAAAGTTTAATGATGCAATCGAAAACATTTTACATTGTTAAACACCCTGCAAGCCTCGTACAAAGGCGTACAATGGCGGATTTATTGGAAAGCAACACCGAAGCCGCATCATCCCGCAAAAGAATGTCCATGCGCTCAATTATTTTGGGCAAGCGCCAGAAGTTCGGGGGCATTTCACCCGTTTTTGTGGCATGACGCATTTCAGAAAGTAGGGTTTCTATATCATCGGTTACAGCATCAATCCTCCGTGCAAGCACTGGTGCTTGATGGTGGGCGCGGGCGAGTTCGTCTGCAAGGTCAACCAAATCATCACGAAGGTCAACGAGATTCTCCATTGTCAATCGCAGTTCGTGAGATTTACCACGTTCATTGCGTTGTGAAATTTCTTTGGAATGCCCATAGACATGCGTTTTCAGGGATTCTGGCAATTCTTGGCGTTCGGACGGCATTTGTAAAGCGTGTATTTGTGCAACGAGAGCGTCAATGCCCGCATCCAAGCGATGTTGAGATTCACGCCCTTCGTCTGTTGTGGAAAGCAGTGCGAGCGCCATTGCCGTCTGGGATTGTTCTTCGTCACTCAACAGCATAAAGTTATAGCGAATATCCGTCCGAATGTCCGCCAATGCTCGTTTGTACAGCACAAGGAATAAATCCGCTTCGTAGCGCGAGCATTCGTGGCGAAGTTCCGGCAGCGTGTCGTTAAAAATCCGCTCCATATAGCCTTGCAACATGCGTTCAAGCAATGAGCGACTCCGTTCATGGTCGGTGCGAAACGTACAAATAATGTTGTCACCACGAGTTTCCACGTCCACCACCGCCTGCAAGCCGCTCACAGCAAGGGCATAGTCGTGAAAGAAGTTTAAGTAATTCAGCACCGTCGTTCGCAGTTTTGCGGGCAACACAAGTGCGAGTGACCATGCGTACGAGTGTTCATGCGGCATACGGTCAAGGAATGTGGCTCACCTATGTCTCATTTGTCTCATTGGAGAGCTTGGTTTTGCAAACAAGGTTGTTGTCAATGGTACACAATTTGCAAAAATTACGGTAGAATTCCTTTCGTAAAACCCGACAGCCCGCTCCGAAGCGGGCAGCCGGAAGGAAAAAGAGTTTTGCAACTTTGTTGCAGCGCCCTTCGTAAGCATGGTTGGCAGTATTCTCCATTCCACAATCGTTTTTTTCATCAGAACCATTCTATGCGCCAACGATTCTTTCTTCATTCTTCTGTTCGTTTTCCGGTTCGTTTCCCCTCGCAGACGCTTGCAGGCTTGATTCTGTGCGCCTTTTGTATTCTTTCATTAGCGGGTTGCGCGACGCTGGTGGAGCAACAAGCCGAAAAATTACTGCCACCTAAAGGCTACAAACCGCTTTACATGACCTCGAATGTGCCGTTCAGCAAACTTTCTGCCTCGCTTGCCGCACAATATCAAGGTATGAACGCCAGCACAGCAACGTTTTCCATGCCGGAATATACATTGCCAGAGGTTGAGCCACCGCCCGAACATTCAGGGGTTACGCCACAAGGCAGTATCGGCAAGCCTTCTGGATTAGAAGCTATAGGAACTGAACCTCCGCCGGATTCCCCATTGCGCCTTGAATTCCGTACAGTGAATGACCGCCGTTACCCTGATGAAGTCGAGCTTCAGGCAATCGTGTTGGATGCGCAAGGGCGCTTTGTGACGGGACTCGCGCCAAAACAGGGATTTGCAAACTACTGGCGTGGGCTACGAGACTCAAGTTTGCGCGTTTCCACGCCGATAGATAGTTTCCTTGTTGCCGAAGTACGCGAAAACGTCAAACAGCCACAAGCAGTGTGTTTTGTGCTCGACCATTCGCCTTCGATGGGCGATGCTCGCGCCCGCAAGCTGCAAGAATCCATTCGCAAAACGCTTGATATTGTCAAGCCGGACGACCATATTTCAGTGGTGAAATTCACGAGCAAAACAATCGTAGAAGTCCCACTCACCAATGACAGTACTGCATACAAACAGCGCTTCAAGATTGATGGTCTTCGAGGCTACGGCGGCGGCACTGCCATTTACGATGCCGTCATTGCGGGGGTGGAACAGCTTTCCAAAGCACCGCCAGAATGCCGCAGAACCCTTATCCTCTTTACCGATGGTGGCGATAATAGCTCAAAATCGAACCTGCAAGCCGCCTACCGCTTGGCTCGGGCGCGAAATGTCCGTATCCAAACCGTTGCTTACGGCGTTACCGAAGAGGCTCCGTTGGAAGCATTGGCGCGGTATTCCGGCGGCAAGATGTACCGCATCTACACCACCCGTGAATTTCCCTACATGTTTGCGGATATTTACCGCAGTCTTCGCAATTATTACCGCATCACGTACAAACCACCCCACATCGCAGGCTTGCACACCGCATCAGTACGGCTTTCCCCACCTGAATTGGGTGGTGTTTCGTGGTTGGCACGAGGGCAATACGACCGCTCCGTGGTAACACCGACCGATACTGTTGGTACAGTGACAATGGTGAATATTGAATTCGAGACGGGAAAAACGACGATAACACCAGCATCCATCCCGCAATTAGAGGAATTTGCTCGCACATTGCGGCTGTATCCGGCTATCACGCTCGAAATTCGTGGTCACACCGATGACCGAGGCAGCAATGAGCTAAACCAAACACTTTCCGAACAACGCGCGGAATCTGTTGCGGAGTCACTCATCCGTTTTGGCGTGGAACGGCGACGTTTGCAGACGAGAGGCTTCGGCAAAACACAACCTCTCGCACCGAACGATTCGGACGACAACCGTCGCAAAAATCGCCGCACCGAGTTTGTGATTACCGGAGGTGTACGATGAAACGTTTGGATATGATGAATAACTGTGCGATACTATTGCTCACCCTGTCAATACTGGCATTGCCGCTATACACCCAAGCTCAAAGCCCAATAGATACGGCTCGTGGCAGTGTTGGACAAAAACTTTTGCTCCCCGTGCGTCTTACAGAGCCGCTTTCGAGCGACGTATTCATGCTGTCCGGCACACTCATTCTCAGCAATCCCACCGTCTTTTTTCCTGAAGCATTTAATGTCCCACAGGGTGCTTCATTGCTTGCATCGTCGCTTACTCGCGTGAATGATTCCACCTACACGTTTTTTTGTTCGGTTCGCAGACCTGCTCCAAACGCAATCAACAACAACCGAGATACGGTCTGCTTTCTGGCGGGCGAAGCTCTGGCAGGATCGGATTCGCTCTGTGTTGTCCGTTTTACAAAGCTCGTCTTGGGGAACCGCTCTATTGCTGATGTTCAGGGTATTATCCTCACACGTTCGTTCGGAACGCCGCTTCCCTACGTTCGTTTTGCAGAACTCGGACAAAGCTACCCCAACCCAGCGCCGCACGGAACGCTGATAACGTGGGCATACAGGATTGATAAGGCTTCGGAGGTGGTATTTGATTTTTACAATGTGCTTGGACAACGCATTGTTACTGTGTCAGACGGTGTGCAGCCCTTTGGGGTGCATTATTTTAAGCTGAACCCCGCAGTGCTGTTCGAGACGTTTAGCACCGGTGCTTTCTGGGTGCAAATGCGGACGAACTCGGGCAATGTATTACAACGGTTTGCTATTATTGAATGAATTGAACGAAGAAAACGAAGGGCTACGCTATGAAATATATTTACAATGACAATATCGCTGTGCTTCGATTTGCTCTCTGTGGGCTAACTTTTTTTGCGATGTGCACCGCATCAATACTTGCACAAGCACCA
>JANYIG010000213.1 GCA_025358765.1 Candidatus Kapaibacterium sp. | reverse complement strand
TAAAAGTATGATTCAGAACGTCAAGATGCTCTACGAAATGCTCCGCGACAAAAATTTTTCTATATCGTGGTCAGCTAAAGCGATTATTCTGGCGAGCCTACTCTATTTTATATCGCCGATAGATTTGATTCCTGATTTCATACCGCTTCTGGGCTATATTGATGATGCCTTTGTCATTAGTGCGGGGCTGAATGCCATTACGTCGGAGATTGAGCGCTACAGAACCTTCAAAGAAGCATAAAATCCGGCATTGATCGGTTCTCACTGAAATATTTACATCCATACTTGAACCCATTATGCACGTCATAGAAACCAACACAAGCCTTGCCAAATCTGACCTCTACAGTTTATTGAACAAACAAACTGCCGCGCTGATTGAAGGCGAAACGGATATGATTGCGAACCTTGCCAACGTAGCAGCGCTGCTTTGGATGTCCCTTGAGGACATTAATTGGTCAGGATTCTATCTCTGGAAAGACGGAGAACTCGTGCTTGGACCATTTCAGGGCAAACCCGCTTGTGTACGGATTGGCTTGGGAAGCGGCGTGTGCGGCACGGCTGCAAAACGGCTTGAAACGGTCGTTGTAGAGGACGTGGAGGCATTTCCCGGACATATAGCGTGCGACAGCGCCTCACGCTCCGAAATCGTGATTCCAATGCTGAAAAATGGTCATCTTATCGGCGTTTTGGATGTGGATAGCCCTATGCTTTCGCGCTTCGACGAGGCTGATAAACATGGTTTGGAGCGGCTTGTGGCAACATTGCTTGCAGGAACAGAGGTAGTATGAGTACGATTGCCAGCCTTTGCGTCTTTTGCGGCTCCAACACCGGAGCCAAACCCGCCTACACCGAAGCCGCACAAACACTTGGGCGCTTGCTTGCTGGGCGTGAAATCACGCTTGTATATGGTGGTGGTAAGGTTGGTTTGATGGGCACAGTTGCCGATGCCGCACTGCAAGCGGGCGGTAAGGTGACTGGCGTGATACCGCAATCACTCGTGGAAAAGGAAGTCGAACATATTGGATTAACAGAGCTGCACGTCGTCGGCTCAATGCACGAACGCAAGGCGCTGATGGCGGATTTATCGGACGGTTTTATCGCGCTGGCGGGCGGGATGGGAACATTAGATGAGTTATTTGAAATTTTAACCTGGGCGCAACTCGGCTTTCATGCAAAACCTATTGGGTTAGTAAACACGCTTGGCTACTACGACCATCTGCTTGCATTCCTCCAAAACGCTCTGGCAGAGGGTTTCGTGCGCGACGCACATCTGCAAACACTCCTTGTGGAGCGTGAAGCAGAACGACTGTTTCAGCGAATGTACGATTTTGCCCACGTTCGAGTGGGGAACACACAAATGCCTTACGTTTAATTATTCCACAAACATTACTAAACCAAATGAGTAAAAATGCCCTTCCCAAACGCAGCGAAAATTATTCCGAGTGGTATAACGATCTCGTGAAACGCGCTGACCTTGCCGAAAACTCAGCCGTACGTGGTTGTATGGTCATCAAACCCTACGGTTACTCCATCTGGGAGAAGATGCAACGCGCTTTGGACGACATGTTCAAAGCCACAGGACACACGAACGCCTATTTCCCGCTTTTTGTGCCGAAAAGTTTCCTTGAAAAAGAAGAAGGTCATGCTGAAGGTTTTGCCAAAGAATGCGCGGTGGTCACGCACTACCGATTGAAGGCAAACCCTGACAAAAAAGGTGGATTGATGGTTGACCCCGAATCCAAGCTCGAAGAAGAACTCATCGTACGCCCCACAAGCGAAGCGGTGATTTGGAGTACGTACAAAAACTGGGTGCAATCCTACCGTGACCTGCCGATTCTGGTCAATCAATGGGCAAACGTCGTGCGCTGGGAAATGCGGACGCGCTTGTTTTTGCGGACAACGGAATTTCTTTGGCAAGAAGGGCATACCGCCCACGCCACCGCCGATGAAGCCATTGCCGAAACCAAACAAATGCTTGACGTGTATGCGACGTTTGCCGAAACGTATATGGCTGTTCCCGTTATCCGAGGCGTGAAGACGGCAAATGAGCGGTTTGCGGGCGCGGAAGATACGTATTGCATTGAAGCAATGATGCAAGACGGAAAAGCGCTGCAAGCAGGAACATCACACTTTTTGGGGCAAAATTTTGCAAAAGCGTTCGACGTGCAATTCTCGAACCGTGAAAACCAGCTTGAACACGTATGGGGAACGTCGTGGGGCGTAAGTACGCGCCTGATGGGTGCGCTCGTCATGGCGCATTCAGACGACAACGGGCTTGTGCTACCGCCAAAACTCGCGCCAATTCAGGTTGTGGTTGTGCCGATTTACAAAACGGACGAGCAGCTTGCCGCGATTTCCGAAAAAGTGGCGGAAATCCAGAAAGCACTTGCCATTAAAGGTATTTCCGTGAAGTTCGATGCCCGCGAAGGCATGACCCCTGGTTTTAAGTTTGCGGATTGGGAATTGCGTGGCGTGCCAGTGCGTTTGGCGCTTGGCGAACGGGATCTGGCGGGTGGTACGATAGAGGTGTCGCGCCGTGACAAAGAACGCGGCGAAGAGGGTGCAAAGACCGTGCAACCGATTGAGGGCATTGCAGAGTACGTGGAGACGCTGCTTGCGGACATTCAAGCAAATATTTACCAAAAAGCGTTAACATTCCGCGAAGCAAACACCGTGCGCGTTGACAGCTACGACGAATTCAAAACCATCATGGCGCGGGACGAAAGCCGTGGAGATGGCTCTGTGGGCAAGTTTGTGTTGGCACATTGGGACGGCACAAGCGAAACGGAAACAAAAATTAAAGAGGAAACAAAAGCTACGATTCGTTGCATCCCGCTTGTGGGGCAATTTGATTCGGCAACGGAAGAAGGCACGTGCATCTATTCCGGCAAACCCTCAAAACAGCGCGTGTTGTTTGCGCTGGCGTATTAATAAATCGCAAATGATAAGTGATAGTATGGCTCCGAAGCCATGTTATCGTTTTATGATACCGTAATAATTCAATCATTTACTCCTACATATTTTGGGGACAGCTATGCGTTTTTTACAACAATTTATTCAGTATTTTCTTCCTAAAAATATTACCGAAAACAATACTGAACACTATCGTCGAGCATACTTAACGATTAGCATCGCTTTTATTGGATTATTCATCGCTACGATATTGACATTATCTTTTTTATTACAATACCACATTCCTTATCATGCAGCATCTATGATGTTATTGTGGTTTTGTTGTGCGATGGCTTTATTTACCATACGGTGGATGCAATCACCTAATACTGCTTCTTGGCTAATCATTATAGGCGCATTGATGACCTTTAGCTCACAAACGGCAGTTTCGGGAGGTATTACATCAAGCATTCTTAATGCTCTTGTTGTAGTCCCATTATTAGCTATTCTCCTGCAAGGGGTACGTGCAGGAATAATTATGATGATCATTTGCACTGTCGTGACTGCTGCTTTTGGCATCGCAGCACAGAACGGTATCATTTTTCAAGTTGAATACAAACCCGAATTTGATTTGACAATTAGAACCTCGAATCTATTACCCAATGTTTTTGCTGTGACTGTTTGTACACTAGTATTTGAGAGCACACGCCTTAAAGCTCAACGTGCTCTCGAATCCGAGAAAGCATCGGTACAGCGTCGTGTGGATGAGGCATTAACAGCATTACTTGCCGAACAAGAAGCCGCACGTCAAAAAGACGAGGAGATTCTCCGCACCAGCGAAGAATTGCAAACCTATCTTGAAAGCAGTATCACCACTATCCTTGAAGAAATGGAAAAGTTTTCTGAGGGTGATTTAACAGTGAACGTTCAATCATCAACAACGGACAACATCGGGCGACTCTACGGCGGCTTTAATTCTGCCATCGGGAAGATGCGTTCGCTCGTTAGTCGCGTAACGGAAACAGTAGAACAAACGGCACGCGCTACTAACGAGATAGCACGTCGTGCTGAAGGAGTGAATACAGGGATGAGACATCAGGCGGAACAGACAAGCGAGATAGCTGTGGCAATGGTAGAGATGACACAGACGATAGAAGAGAACACAAAGCAAGCATCATTGGCGGCTCAAGAAGCCGAAAATGCCGAGCGCGACGCGAAGCAAGGGGGCGAAGTAGTTGATTCAACGATAACAGCCGTCCAAAATATTACCTTAGTTGTTGCAAGGGCTGCGAAGACGATAGAGGGATTAGGCAGAAGCAGCGAGGAGATAGGAGAAATAACAAAGATTATAGACGAGATAGCTGATCAAACAAACTTACTCGCACTAAATGCGGCGATAGAAGCTGCACGGGCGGGAGAACACGGACGGGGTTTTGCTGTAGTGGCAGACGAGGTTCGAAAATTGGCGGAACGGACGCAAAAGGCAACCAAAGAAATAGCAGGAACAGTGCGGAAGATACAAGGGCAGACCAAAGAAGCAGTGAAGGAAATGACCACTGGGGAAATAGAAGTGAAAAAAGGACAACAAGCGGCAGAACAAGCGCGGGAGTCGCTTACGCGTATTATTGAGCGGACGCGGCGTGTGTCGGAGATTATAGCACAAGTGGCGGTAGCCGATGAACAGCAATCGCGGACGGCGGGTGAGATAATGCGGGGAGTGGAAGAGATACGTCGGATCACGGAAGAATCGGTGAAAATGATGGAAGCGACGTTATGGAGCGTGACGCAGTTGGAGGACTTGACAAGCGATTTGGGTAATTCCGTTAGTCAATTCCGTGTGCAAGGGCATTTATTGACTTGATGTGAAACTCAAGCCACAACACAAATTCGATAGTATGGCTCCGAAGCCATGCCACTGCTTAAGTGTTGTTTACACCTAAAATAGTTTATTTCTGCAAATAGTTTATTTCTGCACACAAATGAGCAATGAGGTTCTAAGCAGGTTCCATCTGTTGACTATCGCGCTATTGGTGCTGTGTACCACACAAACATGGGGACAGTCCACGATAGTCCTAACGGACAGCACGCGCCCGATGATGGTAGGAAATCGCTGTGCGTTGCTCGAAGACCCAAGTCGAGCATTAACAATAACGCAAACCGTTTCGCCGATGTATCGGGCGCAATTTCGCTATACGTCAGGTGAATCCACGCCATCACTGCCTGTTTCAGCTTCGGCTCAGTGGGCGAGATTTGTTGTTGCCAACCAGTGCCGAGAAGCATGTTTTTTTCAATTATTTGCTGTTGGGCTTGATACTGTGGATGTCTATATTTCCAACGGCGCAGGTGGCTTTTCCCACAAGCAATATGGCTACGGCTTCAGTTCAGAACGTTATGCAGGCTTACCTTCTTCTGTATATCAATGCGTTGAACTAACGGGTATTGTTACGGAGCCGCGAGAAATATACGTTCGCATGGTCAGCCGTTATCCGATTGTCATGCTAGCACACGTGGGTACTCACTCAGCAATGATTGATAGCAATGTATTTCGTTCAACCGTCAATGGAATATTTTACGGCATTTTGGCAGCAATGCTCGGCTATAATCTTTTCGTCTTCTTTTCCATTCGTTCGCGAGCATACTTGTATTATCTCGGTTATGGGATAGGAGCAGGAATGTATTTAGGTTATCAAACTGGCGCACTGCTTGAGCTGACGGGCAACCAACCGGCATTATTCATCCATGAACATTTAACAACTGCGGCTCTTTCGTGGATTATACTGATGGTGTTTTTTACTATTTCGTTCCTCCATACCCATAAATATTCTAAAAAATTACATCGCACCTTACAAGCCTTTATTTTATTTTGCCTCGCAGCCATTGCGCTTGAGTATTTTGGCGCGATATTTCCCCAAGCATTATACATCAGCCGCTTCCTGATAAATGTGGATGGAATTATCATTGCGCTCCTCTGCCTAACAGCGGGCGGTGTTGTTTATTGGCGCGGCTATCGTTCAGCACGGTTTTATCTTATAGGGTGGTCATTCTGGTTACTTTCTTTTTCCGCGTTGATTTTGATGGTCGCGGGCGTTTTGTCGGCGACAATGTTGATAGTGTATTTTCTTCAAATTGGCATTGCCTCCGAGCTTGTACTGATGTCGTTTGCGCTTGCTGATCGTATCAACACTCTCCGACGCGAAAAGGAAGCCAGTTTGAGTGAAAACGAACGTCTTATGCGCGAGCAAAACCATGCGCTTGAGTATAAAGTCCGCGAACGTACTGCCGAGCTTGAAGAAGCCAATATTGAACTTTATGACCGCAACGAAGAGCTTCATCGCTTGGATAACGAAAAAAATGAGTTTTTGGGCATCGTCGCACACGACCTGAAAAACCCGCTTGCCAGTATTCGCATGGGAGCGGAAATGACGATTCATTATTATGAAAAACTCTCCGATGAAGAAATCCAAGCGCGGCTGCATTCGATAGAAAGTACCGTAGATCGCATGAATACTATTGTTGAAAATCTCTTAAACGTCAATGCTATCGAAACCGGCTTGTTCACTTTGGATGTGACCGATGTCGAAATGCGTGGCGTACTTACGGAGATTGTGCGTGAATACCGTGGACAAGCTGAGTCAAAAGGGATTTTTTTTCATCTTTATCTGCCTCATGATGACGAAGTGATAGTGCGTACCGATAAAAGCGCTTTCTACGAAGTGATAGAAAATTTGGTGTCCAATGCGCTCAAATTCTCTTCCTCCGAGACAGCGATCACAATCAGTCTTTCCACCGATCAAGTCTCCTGCCGCGTTGCAGTACACGACGAGGGACCGGGGCTTTCAGTAAGCGATCAAGCAAAACTGTTCGAGAAGTTCTCACGGCTATCCGCTCGTCCAACTGGTGGGGAAAGCTCCACGGGGCTTGGACTTTCGATAGTCAAAAAATTGGTTAAAGCTCTCGGAGGGCGTGTCTGGTGCGAAAGCGAGCTTGGGAAAGGAGCCACGTTTGTGGTGGAATTGCCAATCGGTGTCCAAAAATGATAAATGGAGAATGATAACACGGCTCCGAAGCCATGTTATCGGCTTTAACAAACGATAACTGACCTGTTACCAATTTTTATTCTAAAGGAACAACGCATGGAAGCGTTACACAATCTTGTCTCTATTTTTGTACCCGAACGCGCTCAAAGCATGAGTGTCGGTGGGCAACGACGGTTTCGCACGTTTATCCAGATTCAGCTCTTGCTGTTGGTGATAGCGTTTGGAGCGGTGTTATTGTTTGTGGCAATGGGCAAGCCGCAAGCGCTGGTAATACCTGGTGGTTTTTTGGCGATAGCTCTTGCCAGTTTATTCTTACTCAAATATCAAGGATCGCTTCGCCTCAGCGTAAACGTTAGCCTCACCTGTGCCTATCTCGTTACGATTATAGCATGGACGGGTTTGGGTGGCGTGTTGGCGCGGTCTATCTGGCTCACAAGCGTTCTCCCACTTGTGGCGCTGTTGCTGTTAGGGCGCAACGCTGGATGGTTTTGGATGAGCGTCTCGGCGTTTGTCATTGCCGGATTTGCCATAGCGCAAAGCGTGATGGGCGCATCGTTTAATGAACCGGAAATCAATGTTGTTAGCATCGCAGTTGTCCAGCTCGGTGCGGTAGCAGTGATTATCGGCGTTGCTCAATTGTTCGTAGGTGACCGCGAAGTGGTAGAATACCGTTTGCAGGATGAAAAAGCCGCAACCCAGCGCCGCGTGGAAGATGCGGTAGAGCGCCTCCGCAACGAACAAGAAACCATGCACCGCAAGGATGAAGCTACGCTCAAAGCATCCGCCGAACAGCAGCAATATCTGGAAGACCGCATTTCCGCTATCTTGGGAGAAATGACGAAATTAGCAGGCGGCGATTTGACGGTGAGCTTGCAGGTAAATGGCGTACAAGTAGCGTCAACACAAGGGCAAAATTCTGATGAAATTTCACGCTTGTATAATGGTTTTAACGACGTGGTCATCAACATTCGTGGTGCCATCGTGAACGTGAATCATGCGGTAAACGAAACCGCCGTCACGACCGACACCATTGCTGAACAATCCGAACAAGTGACGCGCAGCATGAATACGCAAAGCAAACAAACGGCGGAAATTGCTACTGCCGTCGAGGAAATGTCTGTTACGATTGAAGAAAATGCAAGGCAGGCATCCTACGCAGCCGAAGAAGCCGAAAAAGCGCAAAGTGACGCGCAGCAAGGCGGCGTGGTTGTGGGCGAGGCTATTAGCGGTATTGAGAACATTGCGTCTATTGTTTCCCGCGCTGCCCAGACGATTCAAGAGCTTGGTAAAAGTAGTGCGGAGATTGGCGAAATTACCAAAGTCATCGAAGAAATTGCCGATCAAACGAACCTTTTAGCGTTGAATGCCGCCATCGAAGCTGCCCGTGCAGGCGAGCAAGGACGCGGGTTTGCGGTTGTTGCCGACGAAGTCCGCAAGCTCGCCGAGCGTACACAAAAAGCCACCAAAGAGATTTCTCAGACCGTTGGGCGGATTCAAACGCAAACTTCGATTGCCGTTCGCGAGATGGACAACGGCACAACGGAAGTGAATAAAGGTCAAGCATCCGCAGCAAAGGCGCAAGAAGCGCTTTCCCGTATTATTGAGCGGGCTAGGCGTGTGTCGGACATCATCGCCCAAGTAGCGAGCGCCAGCGAAGAACAATCTGCGACGGTAAGCGAAATTGCCCGCAGCGTTGATGAAATCAAACGATTGACCGAACAAGCCACTTCCGCTATGCGCCAAACATCGCACAGCGTGGAGTCGCTTTACAATCTCACGCAAAATCTGCGTGAACTTGCGGGGCAATTCAAAGTTGGACAGATGTCCGACATCGCACGGAATGACTCGAAAAACTCCATACGAAGGCTCTCTGCTTAAAAATGTAAAAACTTTTTTCAATAGCGAAGCCTTACTGGTACAGATTCAGCGGCTTTTTAGGGTTCTCATTGGTTTTAGTTGGAAGTATTTTGTCATGCCAGCCCCAGCCTTCGCTGGGGCTGGCATGACGGTTTCTGTACAATACAATAATCGGAATAAACGCTCTTCATTGTAACCTTTTTTTTGCTTGTAGATTGTTCCTGAAGGAGCTTCACCTGTTCAGATTGTTGACTCGGTGACAAAATCCGACGGTTCGCTCAGATTGATCTGTCATGTCAGCAAGCCATGATATATGTTTGAGTATGGTACACGACAAAATCACTTCCAACCCTGACGGATACACGCTTTATCGAACAAGGGAGCATGCTCCCTTGTTATCAGGCTTGGCGGGCAATGTGACAAAAAATTGTCGTGTACTGTGGTACCGAATAATCTATTCATCCATTCATCACCAATTGACATATATTTATGTTATTCAATCTCCGCCGAAAAATCCAATTTACCGTAAGCGGCATCGTGTTTGCGATTGTGCTATTTGTGTTTTTCTATTTCCCGCTCCAGCAGCGTAATGCCCTCATGAGTGGCTTTTCGGGCGAGGTGCAGTCATTGGCAGAAACAGCATCGCTCGGTGTTTCGATTGGATTAAAAAGTGGTGATTTGCAAAACGTCCAGCCAGCGATTGATTTTATCAAGCACGACAGCCGTGTGCGCTTTTTTGCGTTTGTTAGCGACGGACAGACCGTTGCGGCATATCCGGACGGTTTTGAGTTCAAAGAACAGGCGGCGCAAGCGGATTCTCTCGTCGTGAAGCGCTCGCAAGTGGATTCTCCCACGCTCAAAGGTTTTGTGGTCGTGGGCTGTTCAACGGCGCAAATAGCAGAACAAGGCAAGAAAGTTGTTATGCTGGGTCTGGGCGCAACGCTTGTGATTTTCGCTTTTGGTATTGCTGGCGCATGGTTGCTCGCACAGAATGTAGTGCGCCCTATTGTTGCCGTGCGTGATGCAGCGGTGAGCGTTGGTGCAGGCGATTTGACGGCAACGCCAGACATAGGCGCGGCGAGGCAGGATGAGCTTGGTGAACTCGTTCACGCCTTTGATGCAATGGTAGGCAATCTTCGCCAAAGCAAAGAGGAAGTGCAGTTACAGGCAGCAGCAGCCAACCAAGC
Organism: Candidatus Kapaibacterium sp.; assembly: GCA_025358765.1. Taxonomy (GTDB): domain Bacteria; phylum Bacteroidota; class Ignavibacteria; order Kapaibacteriales; family UBA4661; genus JANYIG01. The sequence continues at coordinate 745 of JANYIG010000213.1, read as the reverse complement.
CGCTCGCGAAGCGGACGAAGCACGAGCGCAAGCATTGGAGCAACGTGAATACCTTGCGACAAGCGTGGAATCTATGCTTGCAGGTATTCAAGGCTTTGCCGAAGGGGATTTGACGGTTCGTCTTCATGCAGGAAGTATTGTCGAGAACGATGCCATTGCGCGGCTCTGCGCTGGGTTCAATCAAGCGTTAGACAACGTTGGTGGGATGATGATACGGGTGATTGAGGCGGCAGAATCATCTGCCAGTGCTGCCTTGCAGATTAGTCAATCCACAAATCGCCTTTCCGATGGCGCACAGAGTCAATCCGCGCAATCGCAACACATTCATCACGCCGTTGGCGAAATGACCTCGACTATTGCCGACAATGCGCGGAATGCCTCGAAAGCCACTTCTGTAGCGGAAAACAATCGTACAATAGCGGCACAGGGCGGTACAATTGTGACGGAAACCGTTGTTAAAATTCGCCGTATTGCTGATGTCGTCTCGCGTTCGGCGGTAACAATTGAGCGTTTAGGTTCATCGAGTGCGGAGATTGGCGAAATAGCGTCGGTGATCAGCGAAATTGCTGACCAGACGAATTTGCTTGCCTTGAACGCTGCCATCGAAGCGGCACGGGCGGGTGAAGCGGGTAGAGGTTTTGCGGTGGTTGCCGACGAAGTCCGAAAACTTGCTGAACGTACAGCAAAAGCCACGAAGCAGATTTCTGGCATGATTAAAACCATTCAGAAGGAAACGGAAGAAGCC
>JANYIG010000185.1 GCA_025358765.1 Candidatus Kapaibacterium sp. | reverse complement strand
GGGTCGTTGTCGGATGCAATAAGGACGGGTGCTGTAGGCTCTGGCATTGCGGCTATAGGCGTTGTGGAAGAGCCGTATTGAGAAGGTTCAGTCGGTTCAGGCGCTGCCAGCGCCGCTTCCAGCAGTGTGGGCGAGACTTGGGAAGAAATCCCGTAATCCAACAAAAACTGTTGGAGTGCCTGTTGCAGCGCTTCGTTGTCTATCGGCATTTCCAAATATGCCAACGCACCGTGAGCCAGTGCTTCTTCTCGCAGCCCGCTCATGTGGCGGTTGCCGACGTAAATAAACGCGAACTCGCGCCCCTTGCGAAACCGAACATGGTTCAGCACGTCGAACCCCGTACCGTCGGACAAACGATGCTCCAACAGCACCAACGGGGATTGGTGGCTGATGATGGCATGAGCCGCCCCAGAAACGCCATACACCTGATGCAGCGACACGTTGGTGGATACCACGCGCGGCATCAACCGTACAATGCTCGTGTACAAGGCATTGGTACTGCTGACAATGGTGATGGCAAAGGAAGTAATCATTATGCGATATTGACTGGCTATGGTATTGTCCTGCTCGTCAGAAAAAATCATGGCAAAATAGGATATTTTAGGGGATATTGTACGCTTGAATTCACCGTACAAGTGCTTGAGTACATAATAAAAAGACAGAGGGCTTCAAGGCTGAATGACCATGAAACCCTTACACTATCTATCGCACTGTTATCCCTTATTCTGTGATTGACACAACAGTGGTATCATGCTTGATTGAACCACGCCCGAATCCCACCGCGAAGATGCTTCACGTTAGAAAACCCGCGTTCGTTCAAAAGGTGAAGTGCCTTGGCACTCCGCCCGCCCGATGCACAGTAAAGCACTATTTCCTGCGAAGCGTCAAGGGCGTGTGTGTGTTCTGCCAATGTTCCGAGTGGTATGAGGCGGCTGCCTTCGATATGCGACTGCGCGTGTTCCCACGGCTCACGCACGTCAATGAGCAGGATGGTACGGGTGGCGAGAAGTTCGCGGAGTTCTGCGGGTTCGAGTTCGTGTATATGAGATGGTGATGATGATTGCGGAGTACAAAATTCGTCGTAATCAATCAATTCCGTCACAGTTGGATGCTCCCCGCAGACGGGGCAGTTCTTGTTTTTGGGAATGCGAATCTCGGAAAAGCGCATGGCAAGGGCATCAAAGAGCATAAAACGCCCGATGAGCGGTTGCCCAATGCCGAGAATGAGCTTGAGTGCCTCTGCCGCTTGCAGCGAGCCAATAATGCCCGGCAAAACACCAAGCACACCCGCTTCGGCGCAATTTGGGATGAGTTCCGGCGGCGGCGGCGTGGGGTAGAAGCAGCGATAACACGGACTTTTCGGGTCACGTGCCGCATCAAACACGGTCACTTGCCCCTCAAAACGAAAAATACTGCCATACACAAGCGGCTTGTGGAGCAGCACACAAGCGTCATTCAGCAAATAGCGTGTGGCAAAATTGTCCGTTCCGTCGAGGATAATGTCATATCCTCCCAAAATTTCGAACGCATTTTGGCTCGTAATGCGTGTTCGGTGGAGTTCTAACCGCACGTTGGGGTTCATTGCCGCAAGTTTTTCGTGAGCAGAATCCAATTTCGGGCGACCAATGTCGGGCGTTGCATGAAGAATTTGGCGGTGGAGGTTCGTTCTATCTACCGTATCGAAATCCACGATGCCAAGCCGCCCAATACCTGCCGCTGCTAAATAATACAAGGCAGGCGAGCCGAGTCCACCTGCACCAACGATGCACACGCTGGCGTTTTTGAGTTTGTTCTGTCCCGCTTCGCCGACTTCTGGAAGAAGCAAATGGCGGCTATAGCGCTCGTATTCTTCGGTTGAGAACATAAAGCTGGCGTAAATGCTGGTGAAAATGTCAATAAAAACGATAAAGTATAGATGACACGGAATTGTATGGATAAAAACTAAATTTGCTGCTGTACGCTTTTTTATGTTGGATTTGAGCGCAGAGGTTTAGAGACCGCAGAGAGTATTGGATTGTGAACATTAGTGAATTTGAAACCATATCGAAAAATTCTTAGAAACTCTGCGTTCTCTTGACGGTTTCCGTCAGCCTCTGCGCTCATTTAAATATCTGAAGTTACGCTTGCATACAATTCCCCTTCGTCAGCCGTCTTCGGTGATGAAGGGGTGACGCACCGTCTTCGGGGTGGCGGGGTAGTTCTTCATCGCCAGAG
>JANYIG010000143.1 GCA_025358765.1 Candidatus Kapaibacterium sp. | reverse complement strand
CCCGCAAAGACCAGACCTGAACGAATAAGCGCTGATTGTGATTGTTCTTGCTGAAGGTCGGCAAAATTCATAGTATTTTTTGGTTGAGCATCAGGCAGAAAAAAACCGTGTGTAGCGATATGAAGCAAACGAGGGCTTTGTACGGCTTTCACAGCTTCTTCTAATGCCTGTTCACCAAGATGGGTTTGCACATCCCATTTGCCCCATTTGCTTGCACCCAGAAGTTGCCCGATGGATTCTATTTCTAATCGTGTACCGGGCAACTCCGCGAAGTGCATTTGTGCGAGACTGGTTCGTTCTGCATTGTCAATGCCCGGAAATCTTGTGTCTGCGTTTTGTGCGCGAATTTGCAATGCCAATGTTTCATGCTGCCGTGTGTCGAGGTCAAACTGCGGAAAACCAAACAACTCTGCTCGTTGTAAACCATCTTTTCGTAGAGCATCAGATTCCAGTAGTTTTTTCTTTCTGGTTGGTGTTAGAGCGAGCGAGAGGATGTCTCGTGTTGAGGTGACGTTATGTATGTCGAGTTCATCAATGACGTACCGTTGTTTTTCAGCGTTCCAGAGCGTTTGAATATTGATTTGGTTGTACACACCATCGGGTGAAAGGAAAATACGTTTGATACCCAACGCGTGTAGTTTTTGGGCGATAGGATCCCAAAATGCTTTGTAAGATTCTGTATCAGGATTGATAGCCTGTTCCGCCAATGAACGTTGTTTCATCTTGCGTTTGTACTCGTCCAATGCAATGTTTTTCAGATATGCGCCGTTTGGCAGCAGCACAAGTTCTGGGTGCAATTTGGTTGTGCGAGTTACAATCAATGCCGCGTAGTAGATTGTATCGGTATTGGAGCGTTTGTATTGTTGTGTGCTTGAATCCTGCGTTTTTATACGAAAATTCCATTTGGGAAACTCAATAAGCTCCACTGCGGCTTCATTTTTCTTCAGCTTGCGCTGCACATCGCGCCAGCCGAAGCGTTTTGTATCAAATGCTGCGGCGAATGCCTCTGAACGTTTGGTCAATTCCCGTTCTAATAGGGTTACAGCTGCACGGAGCGAATCTAAACTCACGGAATCCTTTTGCAGCTGTTCATCAGGCGCTGAAAGGTATTGCGCCAACACCTCGCGTTCGGATTGCCAGTGCTTGAATTGCTGTACAAGCGCTGTATCGCCACTATTCAGGATGCGCTGTCTCAATTTTGTAGTTGCATTGAGCAAAATTCCTTTTGTGGCAAGTTGATTGTCGAATATCTGACCAATCACCTTCGGATTTGACTGCTTGCGAAGCAAAGCGAAGTTGTTGTACGCTACAAATGCCCCTTTGATTGCATTTTCCCATACACTTTGCTTTTCGATTTCACTTCGCAAAGGGAATACGGCATTCAAAAATTTAGTGATTCTCGTTAAAGAGAGCGTAAAAACGTTTTCTGCTTCACGCAGTCGCTGATGGTTCACGTAGAACATAGCCATCCTATAAAAGTACGTATCACTGTTCCAGCCTGCGTTGCGACGAGCAATAGCAAGCATTTCACGGTGTAACGAATCGGTAGTGGCGTAGTGCGTGTTCATTGCCATGTACATCTGTGCCAAATTGAATAGGTACGGCATTAGCGCGTTATCGCGTAGTTTCAAGCGTCTTGCCATATCCAGTGCTGCCTCCTGCATTGATGCAGCTTTTGCATAATTACCTCGTTCGGCATCAAAAATTGCACGGTCATTAAACGCTTTTGCAATAATCATGTGGTCGCCTTTGTAAAGCCGTTGCGCCATGGCAAGCTGTTCGTTGTACAGGCTGTCGGCACGGTGGAAATTTTCATCCAAAGCGTCCAAGTATGCCATTTGCACAATAGCAACTTGAATGCTCGGATGGTCGCCTGTGTAGAGCCTGCGGAGTATAGGAAACAACTCCAAAACCAGTGCCTTTACATCCTTCCAAATATTCAAAGCAAAATAGGTATTTGCTGCTTGGGAAAGGGCAAACGCCATATAAAAATCATTGCCTTTTGCTCTTTGACGTGCGAGTGCAACGTACTCATCCGTAAGCCGCAGTGCTTCGGCATAACGACCATGCCCCAGATAAAACGTAGCTAATTTGGTGAGGTAGTTGAAAAGGGAGAGTGCATTAAGGGAGTCGGGCAACCGCCGTTGTACGGCAAGAGCCTCAGTGTACAGGCGCTCTGCATCGGTGAATCGCCCGTGTGCCTCGTACACACTGGCAAGGTTTGTTTGTGCCTCCAGCAGCGCTGGATTATTGTTCGTAAATAATCGGTGGTACATTGCCAGTGCTTCTTCGTAATACGGTTCAGCTTTGCTATTTTTGCCAAGTCGGTATTGGTAATACACGCCCATATTGTTGATGGACAGTGCTAAATCACGATGGGGCGTTTTGAATATCTGTTTGCAGAGGGTATATGCCACAAAAGTAAGAGAATCGGATTCGGGGCGTTCCAAATAAAAGCATACTTCGCTCAAGTCGTTGAGTGAGCGGGCATAGTTGGTATCCTTACCACCAAATTCCTGTTCTGCTTGGCGGAGCGCTTGTTGTGCTACGGGCAGCGCTTTGGCGTATTGTCCCTCTTCCATGAGTGTTGCTGTTTGTACACGAAGGTTTTTCCATGATTGAACAGATGTATCGGCAGCAAAAGCAGGGGGCGTTTTTTGTACTTGTTGAGCAGGTTGGGCATACAGGCACAATGCGAAGGCAGAGAGGGCAAAAACAACGACGAATGGTTTCATAGCACTCTGACGAATAATTGTGAATGAATAATGGGAGTGTTCCTTCAACAGATTAAAAACGAAGCGATGTT
>JANYIG010000127.1 GCA_025358765.1 Candidatus Kapaibacterium sp. | reverse complement strand
GGTGCGGGCGGGTTTCAATCCTTATTCTGTTGGAAGGGGCATTAAATCGGCAAAATCCTTGTTTTTCATGCCGAGCGCTCTGAGTTTCAATCCTTATTCTGTTGGAAGGGGCATTAAATCAAAAGCCCGTATTTCTGGCATTGTTGCAGCAACAAGTTTCAATCCTTATTCTGTTGGAAGGGGCATTAAATCCTTGTGAACGTTCATCGCTATGAAACTCGCCTTCAAGTTTCAATCCTTATTCTGTTGGAAGGGGCATTAAATCCAATTATTAAAATCGTTAGGGACTGCAATTTCGTAGTTTCAATCCTTATTCTGTTGGAAGGGGCATTAAATCCCAAAAGGCTGTATCCGACTTATAGGACGGCAATAATTGTTTCAATCCTTATTCTGTTGGAAGGGGCATTAAATCCCGTTTTTCACCCGAAACCCTTGAACACCATATATTTGGCGTTGACTCTGACGACAAAATCTTTGAGGCTGAAATTGCATTTTACCCTTTGAAACACTATTTTGAAGAACACTTGCGAATACTTGAACAGCAAGTAACGTGTTGCAAGATAACACGGTTTGCCCTTCTGCCCAAAACATTTACGATAAATTCAGCCTTGGAAAAAAGCCTCTTCCAAGCACTGTTTTCAGTTTTCAAAGAACGTTCCAGCAGCAAAGTACGACAACAATTCACTTCACACAAATATTCCGATACGTACATTCCACACAACGCTTTTTGTACTTCGTTGCCGGAGGAAAAACATTCTCTTCGGTGATACGCTGAATTGCTCGTGCGGCTGCCTTTACACGCTCTTTGTCGTTTGGCATTATCGGCACTTCCACGAGCTTGTTTTTGCTGCGAGTATAAACCAAAAAACCGCGCTTGACCTCACGTCCAAAATGCCCCTCAATCAACCACGCATAGCAAAAAAGTTGCGTTTTGTAAGTATCATAAACAATATCGTCATACTCGGCAAATTTGTAGTCCAAGGGCGACATAGTGCCGTCCGCCAACAGCAAGACTTCATCCACTTCGCCGCGTAAAAGTTCATTCGTCAGGTATTGCGCTTGATACTTTTCCACCACACCGATGCGCCGCCGCAGATGCTCTTTGTTCTGCTCCAAACGCTCGTTATGCAGTTCGCGCCCACGCAGAACTTTTGAGTATTTTTCCTCGTTTTGCGGCACGCACAATACGTGCTCAAAATAGGTAAAACGCGGACAGTAGAGGTGTTGGATAATATCCGAAGGAGTAATGCTCATAAATAACAGTCTCACAAAAATAATGCTTTCACCTCATCGGTAACAAATTCCTTATCAAATGCTTGCCCAAGCAGCACCGTTGCTTGCAGTTCATCCTTGCTCATCGGGAAAATATAGACGGAATCTTGTTCCGAATTGATACGGTCTTCAATATCGAGCCGAAGTGCGTCCTTTTCATTTTCGGTGAGCATTCCCAAAAAAACGGACTTCTGCACACGGTATAAACCCGCTTGCTTGCAGGCTTTGGCGACTTTTGTGCGTGCGCCGTTTGCTCCAATGTCGTACATCACCCAGCAAATCATACCGTTATGTCCTCTTCGTCCGATTTATTGATGGTATCGTTTATTTTCTCTTCGGTTGATTTCGGCAAAAGTGAATTCGCAAAAGCATGAGCATCGTAGAGAATCGCATTCGAGCGCGTGTGGTTTTTCCCGCGATAGCGAATGGTTTCATCCTCAAAAAACTTGTGAAAATGCTCCACAAGCATCTTCTTTCCTTCTTTCGACATCCCCACGCCTTGCGGAACAGCTTCGGTATGCGACTGATTCACTTTTTTTGCAGAAAAAAGCCGGAAGACGACTTCATCGGCGTAAGGGCGATATGGCTCAATAAAATCAAATACGAAACTCAGGTGATTGTAATCGTCGCGGTGCAGAAAACCAACGTAGGGGTCAAGCCCCGCAATCATCACCGATTTTTCGACAATGCGGTACAATATCCCGTAGGCATAATTCAAAAACGCATTGAATTGGTCTTTCGCCGGACGGCTCGACCTGCCGGAAAAAGCGTAATTGCTATTTGAGACGGAAAGAAGTTCCGAAAGCGTTGCAAAATAGACACGCCCCGCATTACCTTCATAGCCGCGCAAGGAATCGGCAATCTCGCCAATCGCAGCACCTTCCAACGCCAGCACCGATGAGCGATACCGATGAATTGCCGTGCATTGTTCATCAATAAAATCGCGTTTTGTGTCGCGGTGTTTTTTGAGGTCGGTGAGAAATTCCGCTTGTCGTTCTAATTTCAGTGCAATCCAATCTTTGATGTATCCCACACACTCCGCGCTAATACTTGCCTCCAACTGACGTTTGCGGATTTTGGTGGTCGAGCC
>JANYIG010000111.1 GCA_025358765.1 Candidatus Kapaibacterium sp. | reverse complement strand
CAAGCGATTGTGCGGAGTTGGAACGCATATCAATCTGCATCATTGCCGTTGGAGCAATCGTATTGATGGATGTACCACCGCGAATTGTGCCGACCGTAAACGTGGTTTTTGCGTCCGTCGGTGGCTGCACATCAGCAATCTTCGCAATCGCCCGCCCCAAAGCATGAATAGCGCTCGGTGTGCCAAACGCGCCCCAACTGTGACCACCCGGTCCTTTGTACGTAAGTTCATAGCGACGGCTTCCGGTGGCTTGATACACCAAGTGTTCAGGGTCGGAGCCGTCAATCGAAATAAAGCCGTCAATATTGTTCATCCCTCGGAATAACGCCTTCACGCCACGCAAATCACCAAGACCTTCTTCGCCCACATTGCCCACAAACACAAGGTCGCCAACGGTTTTTATACCTGTTTCGTTGAATGCCCGCACGACGGACAGCAACGCCGCCAGCCCACGACAATCATCTCCAATGCCGGGCGCGACCAGTTTGCCGTTTTCCTCACGCACCTTCACATCTGTGCCTTCCGGGAACACGGTGTCCAAATGCGCTGCCACAACAAGCTTTCCAGCTTTTCCTGTGCTGCCTGCCATACCTTTTCGCTCGCCGATAACATTGCCGATGCTATCCATCCGAACATTCTGCAACCCAAGTTGCTGCAAGCGTTTCATATAATATTCACCCCGAACTTTCTCTTTAAACGGCGGTGAAGGAATTTCCGTGATGGCGCGTTGGTCAGCAAGTGTTGCGGCATCGTCCTGTTTCAAAAACTCCACACCACGCTTCACAACAGCGTTTGCGGTTACTTTCGCAAAGGTGTCCGTGGAAGTGGCATTTTGAGCACATAATAACAATGACGATGTAAACAAGGCTAGAACACCGATACAGAAGACACGAACAAACATAGTGATGGTGCAAAATCGTGGAAAGAAACATTATTTTTTATTCCGAAGCCGCGCAGCAGCCTTCGAGACTGCGTTCCAGACGCGAAACGTATTTTTTGAGCAGATTTTTTCTATGTCACTTTCGGTATAACCGCGTTTAAGCAAGGCATAAATCAAGTTCGGATATTGCGAAACGTCTTTTAAGCCTGTTGGCAATGTATTTCCAACACCATCAAAATCGGAGCCAAACCCCACGTGATCTACTCCGGCGAGCTTCCGAACATGGTCAATATGGTCGGCAACAAGCTCCACGTCTGCCAACAAAACAGGATTGTCGCGCTGAAATTGTTCCTCTATGGGCTTTGCGAGGGAATCGCCTTCTTTTAACCCCTTTGCAGCAAGTATTTTTTCCAATTCTTTGGCTTTTTCCTGAATGACGAGGCGCATTTTGTCATCCAAAAACAGCGTAGAAAAATTGATATGAACCACGCCACCATTGCTGCCAAGCGCTTGAATCATAGCGTCCGATATATTACGCTGAAACGTTGGCGTAAAACTCCGGCATGACGAATGCGAGGCAATACACGGCACATTGTTCGCATTTGCCACCCGCAACGCCTGATAAAAAGCGCTGTCTGAGACATGCGAAAGGTCAACCATTATCCCCACACGGTTCATCTCTTGCACTACTTCGCGCCCAAACGGGCTGAGACCATTCCACGTGTGCGTTGTGTCGTACGAGGAATCGCAAATCAGGTTGTCCGTCGCGTGGGTAAGCGTGATGTAGCGAATACCACGTTTGTGGAAATACGCCACGTTTGCAAGGTCATGTTCTATCGGTGCGCCATTTTCCATACCGAGCGGCAGCGAAATCAATCCTTTTTTGAAATTTCGTGTAATTTCGTCCGGCGAGCCAGCAAGCGCAAATTTATCGGGATGCACCTTCGCAATACCGCCCACTAAATCAATCACCGAATCGGCAAACTGCTTGGCACCGCCCGTCTTCTGGTAGCTCGACGGCGTATAGATGGACATAAACGGAGCCGTCAAGCCGCCTTTTTTTGCGCGAATATAATCGAAATCGCCGTCCTTCGCACTCACCGGAATGCCGATAAACTCGCGCACAAACTTGAAATTTTTTACACGCAAACGATACGGCAAATCCACGTGTCCATCAACGATAATGTATTTGTGTGCCAGTTTTTCTGCCAGCGCCCGCAAACGCTGGTCATTTGATGTTGGCGTTGATGTCGGCAATGCAGATTGCGTTTGCAAAGCCATTGTCGGCAATGCGGCATAAACACTGATGACAAGAAGGATAATAATGTTCAAAAAGCTCATTTGTAAATCTCCACCGTAATTTTCCCATCCGCCGTGATGGAGCCGCGATACATACCTTCGCTGTTAAATGGCATTGCCATAGCACCCTTGCTGTCAATCGCAATCAAACCGCCTTCACCGCCCATTGTCACTAACTTCCGCATCACTACTTCGTCACACGCCTGTTGCAACGTTAGCCCTTTGTATTGCATAAGCGACGAAATATCATGCGCTACCACCGCACGAATAAAATATTCGCCATGACCCGTACACGAAACAGCGCAAGAAGCATTGTTGGCGTATGTACCAGAGCCGATAATCGGTGCGTCGCCCACACGACCAAATTTTTTATTCGTCATACCGCCCGTCGAAGTGCCAGCGCCAAGATTGCCCGCCTTATCGAGCGCAACAGCGCCCACTGTTCCATGCTTTTTGTCGGCAGGCATTGCCTCCGGCTTAACGCCTTGCTTTTCGAGTTCTTTTGCCTTTTGAAGGCTTTTCCAGCGCTCTTCGGTGTAGAAATATTTCTCTGGCATCATCGTAAAACCTTGCATTTTAGCGAACTTCTCCGCACCATCGCCCGTAAGCATGACGTGTTCGGATTTGTCCATCACGGCACGTGCGAGGAGAATCGGATTTTTGATATGTCGTACACCCGTGATTGCGCCTGCTTTCAGCGTTTTGCCGTCCATCACTGCCGCATCCATCTCATTTTTGCCATCTGCAGTGAACACCGCACCCTTGCCCGCGTTGAAGAGCGGCGAATCCTCCATATGCGTTATGGCAGCCTGCACCGCGTCCAGACTCGCACCACCTTGTTTCAGTACCTCGTAGCCCGCCCGCAACGCCTCTTCTAACTTCGCTTTGTAAGCGGCTTCTTTTTCCGGTGTCATGTTTTTCTTCAAAATCGTCCCCGCCCCGCCGTGAATGACGAGACCGAACGGCGCTTGGGCTTGAGCCTGCGCTTGAGAAAAGGCAACCAACACCATACACAGCCCACAACAGATAATCATACAACCGTTTTTCATAGTTTTTCCTTTGTTTTTTGTGGAATGTTCCTCACTTCATGTTTCTCACTTCATGTTTCTCACTTCAAATTCCGCATCCATACTTCGCGGAGTGCAATTTGCTTTTTGTACGCATTTGGATTGAGTTCAAACACGAACTGGCGCTCCCCTTTTTTCGTCAGCACAGGAAGCGTCAACACTTGCTCTTTGCCGTCGCGCATCACCGTAAGCGTGTACGAACCGCCTATTTTCTGCTTTGTGAGCAATCCGCCAAATTGATTTCCAGATTGAACATTCACCTTCTCGCCGTTCAGCGACGTAATTTCATCGCCCTCGCGGATGCCGCAGGTATCTAAACTCGTCTTGTAATCTGCCACAACAAGTTTTCCATCCTTAAAATCAGCCTTCACCGCCACATCCACCACATCATTTGTCAACGGTTTTACTTCGTAATAACTCATGCCGATTTTTTCGTAATATTCCTTAAACGGCAGTGGTTGCGGGTTCTTCACGTAATCATCAAAAAATTTACCGATTTCGGGATAGGTCATTTTTGTAATCTCGTCAAATAACTGCTTTTCCGCAAATGGCTTGGATTGACCATATTTCTTTGCGAGTTCCAACACCACCTCGCGCAACCCACGTTTGCCGCCGGAAAGTTCCAACAACCGAATATCTAGCAACCCCGCCACCAGAGCGCCGCGCATATAGATGTTGCCGTATTGTTTTTGCCCATCCACTGAGTACGACGTGAGGGAAATTTTGCTCAAGCTGTAATTGCGGTCGAAAAAGCGCGTGTCAATATTCACTTTCTGATTCAGTGTTTTTAAGTATTGGTCGAGCGTAATCAAATTGCTCCGAAGCTGCATCACGTGTGCAGCCCACTCCGTCGTGCCTTCGTACAGCCACAAATGCTCGCTCGCCGTAGGCGTAACGAAATTAAACCGCTCAATGATTTCACTGTGGATATTAAGCGGCGTAATTACGTGAAAAAATTCGTGTGCGGAAATGTCTTTATAACCCTGCCCTGCTTCCGGCGTGTATTCTTGCTCCGCCAACACATACTCTGAACTATACGAATGTTCCCACGCACCAACGTTTTTATCCTCAAAATGCCAAAGGAACGTGTAACGCTTTACTGGAAGCTCGCGCATAAACTCGCCCGCAGCGTTCAGCATGTCCTGCATAGCGCTTAAAAGCTGTTCAGCCTTGATTTTATCGGTTTTAGAATATGCATATATCTCGACCGCCGAACCTTTCACGACCGTTTGTGCTTTGGTTAATCGCCCGAGCAAAATTGGTGAATCCACGATATGGTCATAGTTTTTAGCAACAAACTGTCCTTGCGCGTTGGTGTCAAGCGCCGTACCGACTTTCCAATCAGCAGGGCGCTCAATCGCAAGCGTCATCGGCAACCCCTGCAAGCCTGTTGGATAGCCAAATATCGTCTGACCGTTGATAAGCGCATGGTCGTTTTCGAGCGACGAACCGCACATCTCATACACGTGATTTTCCTTCACCACCGAATCCCATGTTTCGGCAATAGAATAGCGGATTTCTGCGGTTTTCGTGACATCGGCGATTTTCCACTGATTCACCGTTATTTTTTCTGTTTTTAACTCTTTGCCATTTTTGTCGAACGCTTTGAACGAGCGCACATACCGCCCCATGTCCATCACTTGATAGGTTCCGGGCGCGGTGGAGGCAAATTGGTAAATAGCATTTTCAGGTTTTAAGCCACTCACGAGGAGTTTTACTTTAAACGTGTCTTCGCTACGATCGTTCAAGTTCAACTTGTACGCAAGTGTTGGCGAGGGTTTTGTGTCAGCGCTTGCAGCGATGGACGAATATGCAAAAAGAAGTGCGAACCAAAGGTTTTTCATGGTTTTGAAGAAAATAATTGAGGATAGTACAAACAAAAAACAAATAATTTACAGAATACGGCGCAGCACGTCTAAGGTTACATTGCCACCACAAAGAATTATCACCACATTTTGCCCGCGAAAGCGCTCTGGTTCTTGCCGCACAAGACGCAAGAATGCTGCGACCGCCACACCAGCCGAACCTTCGATCACTTTATGGTGATGTTCAAGCACAAGACGCATCGCCGAGGCAATCTCGTCTTCAGGAATCAAACAAAACTCATCAACCACACTTTTGCAAAGCTCGTAGGTGATGGAATCCCGCTCTGGCGCACCAGCAGAGGCATCAGAGAATGTTTGTTGGTACTCCACCGTTGCGTAGTTGCCAGAGCGCACCCAAAGCGCCATCTCCGGCGATAGTTCCGGCAGACAACCAATGATACGGGTTTTAGGATTGAGCGTTTTCAAATACGTTCCAATACCGCTCACCAAACCACCGCCGCCAACCGTCACCAATGCTATATCAATTGACTTTTGCTCTAATGCAAGCTGTGAAGCAATTTCCACGCCGATGGTTCCCTGTCCGCCAATCACCTGCGGGTCGTTGTACGGCGACACCCAAATCATGCCGTTTTCCTCGGAAAGCTTTTTCGCATGCAGCTCCGCAGCCAATGAATCGCCCTCAACAAATTCCAATTCGATGCTGTTCCCAACACCATATTGTCTTATTGCCTCAACTTTGGCGGGCGAAGCGGTACGCGGCAATACAATCACACCGTTCATATCCGTCAGGTGCAGCGCCCGCGCAAACCCAAGCCCGTGATTGCCGCTCGAAGCCGTGATAGCACCCCGTGTGCGGCGTTGCAGGTTGAGCGAAAGCAATTTGTTCAGACCGCCCCGCGCTTTGAACGACCCCGTCACCTGCTCGTTTTCGAGTTTAAGCCACACTCCGCCACCACTCGGCTCGGCTACAAGGCTCGACAAAACGTGCGAACGCAACAATGGCGTTTGCAAAATGTGTGGCGTGAGACGGTGCGTGGCTTGGAGGACTTCAGAAAGGATGTTCATACCATTACATATTTACTATTCGTTTCTTACTTTACCACAGGGGTTTCCAGCGCCGACGGATATTTCGCATCGTGATAGACCGTTACACGCACAGAGCGAGCCTCCTTTGCGGTTTCGTCGTTCACAGAGCCGCCGCTATTGTAATTTTTTTGGACATGAATGGAGTTTGGACACTTGGGAACCAGACGCAAACGGCTTCCCTTCGACACTAACCGCGAGAAAAACGGGAATTTTACAAATTCATAGCGCGTGATTTCGCCTTGTTTTACGGGCTTTGCTTCGCGTAAGGATTCACGGTAGCGGGCACGGCACACGTCGCCAGTAAGCGCCACCGATGCGCCACTTGGTAAAATTTCATACACATCAGCAGAAAAATCTGCATCGGGCGCATCAATGCTCATCCAAACAGTAAATTTTAGATTACCCGTAATTTCTATCTCTTCTGCAAATGGCTCTGAATGATAGACCACGCCATTTTCGCCAAGATTAAATGCCTCACTTTGGTCAGTCAGATTATTGTCACCTGCTTTAAGTTCACGCTCCGCAGACAATACGTCAAGCGGGTTGTAGGCGAATGTGTCGGATTGAGCTTTTTCACGTTGCGCTTTTGCTGAAGTCGTGGGCTGTTTTGCGTCAGGTTGTAACAGTGAACCGGACGAAAAAACATTATTCGCAAAACCGCCCGAAGCAAGCAACAGCATACGTTTTTGGGTTGCAATTGACTCCAAATTGTCGGCATATTTCCACGCGCTGCGTTTGGGTTCGGCACTCACAACGTAGTAGGCAACACGCTTTTTGAGGAACTCTGGTTTAGATATATTCTTCCCGTCATTCTTCATCGTCCAGTCGTACCACTGTTTGTGGAGATTATTCAAATCCAATAAACATGCGTCACCGAAATCTAAGCCACCAACGGATTTGTTTGGAGAGCGCGTTCCTGCATGATCCCAAGGACCGATAATCAGAAAATGATTTGCCGTCGCTTCCGGCGAACCGTGCTGTTGGTGGAGTTTGTAATATTCCATCGCACCAATTTGGTCGCCATCATAATGCCCTGTAATTGTCAGGATTGGAACAGTTATGCGCTTGTATTGTTCAGGTGTGGGTGACATTGCATCCCAGTAAGCATCAGGCGTTGGATGCTTCATCCACGTTTGCCACGCGCTCGTGGTGTTGCCCACAACGGAATCAAGCCGTTTGAACGGAATATGGCGCACAAA
>JANYIG010000042.1 GCA_025358765.1 Candidatus Kapaibacterium sp. | reverse complement strand
AGCGCCCCAAACGTTCTTTAGTTGTTGGCGGAACAGCACTTGGGGCGTTTATATTGGCGATATGTTTTGTTATTCTGCGCGATAGGTTCTATGCGCTGCGGACGCAGTACCGTCAACTTTTGCGGCACGAAGACGCAACGGAAGTACGGAAGACAAATGCCTAATTCGTTTTTGCCTGCAAGCCGATAAGTAGGTCGTCAAAATCAAGATCGGACAAATGATAATGCTTGTTGCAGTAGTGGCAAACGAGTTCGCGTTGTTCTGCCTCTTTCATGCTCCGAATTTCGTCTATGCCAAGCGTAGCAAGCGTTGATTTGAAGCGGTCGAGCGAGCAACGACAGAAAAAATCCACTGGCGTATCGTCCATCTGGTCAAGCGGTTCCACCGTTATCATTTGCATGATTTCTTGCGGTGTATAGCCGTTTTCAAAAAGTTCTGGTAGATTGCCTAAATCCTGCAAACTATCGTACACCGATCGGATTTGTTGCTCGTTTGCCCCCGGCATTGCCTGAATAAGCAAGCCGCCGGACTGTTGGACAATACCGTTTTCATCAATGCTCACGTCTAACAGAACTGCCGAAGGAATTTGCTCAGATTGCATGAGGTAATATGCTAAATCCGTACTTACATCGCCTTCAATAAGTTCCACTAAACCAATCACTGGCTCGTAGTTGCCGTAAAGAATCCGTGAAACTCGCATCATTCCTACGCCAAGCGCATCGGAGAGCATCGTGTTCGGATTCGAGAAATCGAGCATTGTTGCTGGGTTCGTAACGTAACCACGCACTTCGCCAAGCTGGAGTGATTCTGCAAACACTTTTCCCACCGGTCCGTTGCCCATAAGTTCGACAATCACGCGCTCTTCGCTTTTCAAGAATGCTGCTAAAAGCGATGCGCTCGTCATGGCGCGACCTAATAATACGGCAGTAAGTGGGCTAAGAGCGTGATTATTTTGTGCGGTTTGAACGGTTTTAGTATTACGGATGGCAGCGAAACGGAACCGTCCGTTTTTTGCAATAGCTCTTACGACGCGGTCGCGTTGGGCATATACTTTTCGAGCAATAGCATTCATAAATAATCTTTCGTAAGAAGTTCATTGTACGGTGGAGACACCGCGACGATGATTTCATGCGGTGTGAACAAACAAATAAAGTTGGCAAATCTAAGAAATTATCCGTAAACTATAATAATCTTTCGTAACTCCGACGCGACCAACGTTTTACCATAATGAGGCGATTCAAACAGCGCTCCGTCGCACGAGATTATACGACAACACTGTACACCAACATTCTATGAAACGCTTCGCTCTTATGTTTACAGCTATTGTGCTTGTAAGCATTTCTATTGGCTGGTATTCGTCCGAACACGCCGCCTACTTCCGTATCAACAAATCGTTGCAGATTTTCGGCGAGCTGTTTCGCCAGCTTTCTAACGATTACGTAGATGAAATTGACCCGCAAGAGTTTGTTCAAGCGGGTATTGATGGGATGCTCAAACACCTTGACCCGTACACAGTATATATAGACGATGAAGATCACGATGAAGTTGATATTATCACCACGGGTGTTTATGGCGGATTGGGATTCACGACCGGGTTGCTCGATAGCAATGTTACCATCGTCGGCATTGCCGAAGGCTCGCCAGCAGAGCGAGCAGGTTTGCGAGTAGGCGATAAAATCTATAAGATTGACTCCACTATTGTATTAAAAACTATTGGCAATGAACTCCGTCGCTACACGCGCGGCAAAGTTGGAGCGCAGATTGTTATGCAAATTTTGCGCGAAGGTCGCAAAGACACGCTTCGCTTTGACCTCGTGCGTCAGGAAGTGACACTCAAAAATGTCACCTACAGTGGTGTGGTTGGTGAGAATCTTGGAAATGTAAAAAGACAAGATATTGGGTACATTCGGTTGGAACGCTTCACCTACGGCGCTGGTGCGGAAGTGCAGGAAGCGATTAGCTCGCTTCGTCGCCAGCAGCCTGATCTCAAAGGCATTGTTCTCGACCTCCGTGATAATCCGGGTGGACTGCTTGATGCTGCAAACGCGGTAAGTGAGATGTTCGTGCCGTCAAGCAGCTTGATTGTGTCCACACGCGGGCGCAGCGCGGACAGCGAGCATCGGTATTTCTCTCGTCGAAGCCCTGTGGAGCCGGATGTACCGCTTGCAGTACTCATCAACGAACATAGTGCTAGCGCCAGTGAAATCGTTGCTGGTGCGGTTCAAGACCTTGACCGCGGTGTGCTTGTGGGGGAGCGTTCGTTTGGCAAAGGGCTTGTGCAGACAATTACGACGCTGCCATTCAATGCTTCGCTCAAGATGACGACCGCTAAATATTATACTCCGTCGGGACGCTGTATTCAGAAGATTGACTATACGCAGCGCCGGCAGGGTATTATTAAATCTGCGCCCGACACATCAAAAATTTACCGCACATTCAACGGTCGCATTGTACGAGAATCAAATGGTATTACGCCGGATTCGGCGGTTTCCGTTAAAACAATTTCGCCACTGCTGACCGAACTTTTGAGTCGCAATCTGGTGTTTAGCTTTGCGAACGAATATGCGGGCAAACGTTCGACGTTGCCGGAGGATTTTACAGTCACCAAGCAGGTTTTTGACGAATTCTCAAGCTACGTCCGTCGCAAGACTGTCAGCGCTGGCGTGAGTTTAAATCCAGCGGCGCGGAAGATAGAAGAATTGGAGGCAGCATTGAAAACGCAAAATGCTTCTCAAACGGCGCTCAAACAGCTTGCGTCGGTTAAAACGCAACTTGCGGCAGAATACTTCCGCGAAATTGACCAACAGCGTAGCACCATGAATGGTGTATTGTTTGAAGAGATTTTGGAGCGTTTTCATCCACGCAGTAAAGTAATTGCCGCATCGTTAGGCAGTGATATTCAGGTGCAGGCGGCGGTTGCGCTGTTGCATAATCCAACACGTTACGCAACTATCTTGGCAAAAAAACGCTAAAATACTGCTTTGGAAACAATGAGGTTTGAATGAACGTTGAAGTTGTCATGTTGGGGGGTGCTGAGGAAATTGGCGCAAACTCGTGTTATGTGAATGTGGGTGGAACTGGTGTCATTATTGATGCGGGACTACATCCCCGCCGCCGTGACAAAATGGCGTTTCCGCAGATGCAGTACGTTCAAGACAAGCCCGTAGATGTGTTCGTCCTTACTCATGCTCACACTGACCATCTTGGCGGCGTTCCGTACCTAATGAAGGCGCAACCAAACCTCCGCATGATTGCCACACGTCCCACGCGCGACCTTGTGGAAGTAATGCTCCGTGGCACTATTAAACTTTTGCAACTCGATAATCCCGACGAACTCCCACCCGGAGCACTCTCACTCTACGATCGTTCTCTTGCGGACAAGTTTTCAATGGTGTTTGAGGGCTTTGCGTATAAAGACCCGATAACAATTACCGACGGTGAATGGAGTACGGGCGAAGGGCGCACCCGCGAGGCTCTTACAATGACACTTCACGATGCCGCGCACATTATCGGTTCCGCAGGAGTGCTAATGGAAGCGGGCGGCGCGGCAATTATGCACACGGGCGACGTACAGTTTGCCAAACAAGCGCTTCTGCCCGGAGCCTCGTTCCCACGCCACCATATGGATGCGTTGATTATTGAAACCACGAACGGAGCCGACGAAAACCCGCGCAATTACAAGCAAGAAAAAGACCGATTGGCACAGTTTATCAACGAAATCACGGGCAACAACGGTTCGGTGCTGCTTCCGGTCTTTGCGCTCGGTAAAACACAGGAAGTTCTGAAAATCGTCTATAACTTGATGAATGCGGGCAAAATTCCGCGCCTGCCGGTGTACACGGGCGGAATGAGCCGTCGTATCTCTCAAATCTACGACCGCTATTGTTATGCTGTACCCCGCGTAGAACCAGGATTTGAGCTTGGTGATATTCCTCAGATTTCGATTGCCTACGACGAAATGCTCTCCGGCAAATATTTCACGCAACCCTCCATTGTTATTATTTCAAGTGGGATGTTGAACGTGGGCAGCCCGTCGTACCAACTCGCGCAGCGTTGGATGGAAATTTCGCACTTCGGTATTGGTATGATGGGCTACCAAGACCCGTCTGCTCCTGGCTACGACTTGCTTCAATCCGAGCGTGGTAAGCCATTCCTATTAGCGGGTAAAAAAGTCACGCGCAAATGCCACCTCGACAAATTCCGCTTCAGCGCTCATAGCCCGCGTGAAATGTTGTTAGATTATATCTTTGACGTAAAGCCAAATCATTTGTTCTTGATTCATGGCGAAACAGAAGCAGCCGAATCCATCGGGCTTGCCGTCAAAGAAAATCTGCCGCTCACAAAAGTCTATATCCCCGCGCTTGGCAAATCTTATCATTTTGAGGTGTGACTAAGCAGTCCGCCTCCTTCCAAAAAATATGTTTCTTGGTCACGTCCGCAAGTCGTATTTTCGTGCTATCTCGCCATTTTGCTTTGTGAGCAGCCACGCGAAATGAAGAATCAGGACAACAGCACTGCGTAGCAGCGCTTCCCCAGAAACCAGCGCACACTTGATGTTATGATAAACGACGCTTCACTACCACATAGTGCTGTGGATGCTCCACAAGCATCGCAGCAGCAGCCAACCGCACTCCTTCACACTGATGATGAGCGTTTTAGTAAAAAGATGAACGGTAAAGTAAAGTTTATCCTTATTGTTTTTTTGCTCTGTTTTGTTATCATTGCCGTGCGTTTGTTCCTCATTCAGATTTCCTACGGCGATTATTACCGCACAATTGCTCGTAAACAATACGAATCCAAAGTCACGCTTGCTGCTGAACGCGGCAATATTTACGACCGCAAACACCGTTTGATTGCCACGACTGTGCAAAAACTTTCTGTTGCCGCCGACCCAAAAATGCTTGAGCGTCCTTCGGAAGTCGCACGGGTATTGGCTTCGGTGACGGGTAAGTCTGCGGAGGAATACCTTGCAAAACTTCGGGGCGTGTCGTCGTCATTTGTTTGGTTAGAGCGAACGATTGATTCGCCTGCGAGTATTCTCACCACGAAATTAGACTCTCTTACGGATGAAGGACTTATTAAGACCCGCGAACCGCGTCGGAGTTTTGCCTACGGCGCATTAGCATCGCAAGTGTTGGGCTTTACCGATTCGGAAAACAAGGGCGCAAGCGGTATTGAGCTTGGATGGGATTCTGTGCTTTGTGGCAAGGCGGGTTCTATGATGCTTCAGCGCGACGGGCGTGGTAGGAAGCGCCCGTCGCTCGATTTTGCAGCAGTGGAGGCAAAAACAGGTAAATCGCTTGTTCTCACGCTCGATATAGACGTGCAAAGTATTGTTGAAAGTGAGCTACAGCAAGGTATCCAGGCGACCGAGTCAGAGTCAGGTATGGTGGTTGCCATGAAACCCTCGACGGGTGAAATTTTGGCGATGGCATCGTATCCAACCTATAACCCGAATATTCTTTCAACGGCAACACCAGAAGTGACACGCAATCGGTGTTTTACGGATATGTACGAACCCGGCTCAACGTTCAAGCTCGTTACTGCCGCTGCACTGCTCAACGAAGGGCGCGTGAAACCAGATGAAACAGTGAACGGCTCGCCGGAAAACCAGCGTGTGCTTATACCCGACGTTCACCCCGTTGGCGTGACGACGTTTGCTCATGCGGTAGAAATGTCGAGCAATATTGTGATGATGAATACCATTTTGCGCCTCTCCAATGCGAAATTTTACAAATATGTACGGGATTTCGGCTTTGGGATTTACTCTGGGATTGAGGTTCCGGGCGAAGTACGCGGTATTGTCAAGCGCCCGCACGAGTTTGATGCCACTACAAAAATGTACATGGCAACGGGTTATCAGCTTGCGGCAACCCCGCTTCAAATCGTGACTGCGTACGCCACCATTGCCAATGGCGGCGTAATGATGAAGCCGTATATCGTGCAGCGTATTGTCGATGAACATGGCGACGACGTACAGGTGTTTGAGCAGCAGAAAGTCCGGCGTGTTGTGTCGGAGGAAACTGCTCAACAAATCACGAAGATTTTCTGCGGCGTTGCGGAGCGTGGCACAGGCGAACAGGCGCGGATACCGGGTATGAGTATTGCGGGCAAAACAGGTACGGCGCAAAAACTCCGCGATGGCAGGTATTCAAAAGAAGATTATACTGCCTCGTTCGCAGGATTTTTTCCGTCCGAGAAACCCGAGATCGTATTGCTGGTGATGCTCCATAAGCCGCGCAAAGGCACGTCTGGCGGCACGGTAGCGGCACCAATTTTTCAGAAAATTGCCCAAAAATTGGTGTCATCAGGGCTTATCTCGCCCGGCACAAACGGGCAGCCTGTGAAACAAGTTAAGGCTGAAAATGACGACAAACCTTCCGAAGAGAATGCGGCTGCAATGCCCAATTTTGTGCCAGATTTACGAGGGTTGCCCTACAACGATGCTTTAGAAGCCGCCAAGAATGCGGGCTTCAAAGTTCGTGCGAACATAGCGGGCGGCGTAGTACAAAGCCAAAAGCCCGCAGCCGGCATGGCAGCAAAAACGGGTGCAGAAATCAGGGTGACGACCACGCAACCGGACATCACGGTGGATGCGCTGCCAAACACTACCATTCCTGACGTTCGCGGTATGGCGCTCCGAAGAGCGCTTACGCTTTTGCACGCAGCGAATATTAAAACGAAAGTGATTGGTCAAGGCGGCATTGTGCAAAAGCAGGAATTCAAAGATGGCAAAGAACCGCTCTGCATCTTGGATTGCCGAAAATAACATTATTCGTGTGTCCACACTATCACCGATCAATTGAAAATAGTTGAGAACAATGGTTGAGAAGCAAACACCGCTCATGCGGCAATATCATCAAATCAAGAAAAAATATCCCGATACGATTCTTTTGTTCCGATTGGGCGATTTCTTCGAGACATTCGAGGGAGATGCCGCCACGACTGCAAAAATATGCGGCATCACGCTTACCAAGCGCAATAATGGCGGCGAGGGTGGCGACACGCCGCTTGCAGGATTCCCGCACCATCAACTTGACAATTACCTCCCGAAACTCGTCCGTGCGGGCTATCGTGTGGCAGTATGCGAACAACTCGAAGACCCCAAACAGGCACGTGGTATCGTCCGTCGTGACGTAGTGGAAGTCGTTACGCCGGGTGTTGCCTTCAACGAAAAACTGTTAGATACCAAACGCAATAACTACCTTGCAGCGGTTGCTTTGGAACAAACGAGGAACGGAGTGATGGCGGGCGTTGCGTGTGCAGATATTTCTACCGGCGAGTTTTTCACGGCGGAAGTGAAAGATTCTGAACTTGCCGATTTGCTCGAAACCATCCAGCCCGCAGAAATCCTTGTTTCCAAAAAACAACATGAAGAGCTTTCCACAAGCCTTCGGTCTGCGTCATCGGGCACACAAACTCCGACCACGCGGCTTGAAGAATGGATTTTTGAGGAAAAATTTGCTCGTGAAGCGCTATTGCAGCATTTCAAAACGCAAAATTTGAAAGGTTTTGGCATCGAAGATATGCGCGTTGGCGTTGTGGCGGCGGGTGCAGTGTTGCACTACATCAGCGAGGCACAGCGTGGTCAGTTGCCGCATATACGACGCATTAGTGCGTTCAATCCGAGTGAGTTTATGGCATTGGATTTTGCCACGAAGCGTAATTTGGAAATCACGTTTTCGATGAATGATGCTTCAAAACAAGGGACGTTGCTCGGTATTTTGGACAAAACCGAAACGGCAATGGGCGGGCGGCTTTTTGCCAAATGGATTTCGCGTCCGCTTCGCCGACTAAAACCGCTTGAGCAGCGTCAGGAAGCTGTTGTTGCGCTGGTGGCGGACGACGGCATTCGTGCAGCCCTTCGTAAAGAACTTGGCGAAACGGGTGACATTGAACGGCTTATGTCCAAAATCTCTACCGGACGCGCTACGCCGCGCGACGTAGCGGCGCTGAAATCTACGCTTGCCCGCACACCCCATATTCGCTCGCTCGTGGAGCAGCTGAATTCCGAAACATTGCGGAACGTGTTGGAACGCTTACATAACATGGACGATGTGGTGGAGCTTATTGGCGGGGCAGTTGCCGACGAACCTCCGGCGCAGGTGGGCGGCGGTGGTGTGTTTCGCGAGGGTTTTTCGGCGGAATTGGACGAGATTCGGAATGTCATGTATTCTGGCAAAAACTGGATTGCCGAATTTCAAGAACAGCAGCGCCAAAGTACAGGCATTCCATCGCTGAAGGTGGGGTTTAACAACGTGTTTGGGTATTATATCGAAATCACCAACACCCACAAAGCCAAAGCCCCCGATAGCTATGACCGTAAACAAACACTCGCCAACGCCGAACGCTACACCACGCCCGAACTGAAGCAGATGGAGCAGAAAATTTTGAATGCCGAAGAACGGCTTGGCGACTTGGAGCGCGAGCTTTTTAATGAATTGCGAGTCAAAATTACCGAAGCTGCCGAGCGTGCACAGTCTAATGCAGCTATGATTGCGATGATTGACTGTCTGCAAAGCTTCGCCGAAGCCGCACGGCAGTATGATTTTTGTCGCCCTCAGCTTGAGGAATCGGAGCGGTTGGAAATTGTAGATGGGCGACACCCAGTTGTGGAGAGACTTCTGGCGGTTGGTGAACGCTACGTGCCCAATCCTACGCGGCTCGATACCGATAGCGAACAACTTCATATTATCACCGGACCAAATATGTCGGGCAAATCGAGTTATCTGCGGCAAGTTGGTTTAATCACGCTTTTGGCACATATCGGTGCGTTTGTTCCCGCAAAGCAAGCATTCATAGGGCTTGTGGATAGAATTTTTACTCGTGTTGGCGCTCAAGATAACATTACGGCGGGTGAAAGCACGTTTCTTGTGGAAATGCAGGAGGCAGCAAATATCTTGAACAATGCTACCCGCAAGAGCCTGATTTTATTGGATGAAGTTGGGCGAGGAACAGCAACGTTTGATGGGATTTCGATTGCGTGGGCGATTGCTGAATACCTGCATGACCGCGTGGGCGCAAAAACGCTTTTTGCCACGCATTATCACGAGATGACCGAGATTGCAAGCCGTTTTCCACGTATCCGTAACTACAAGGCGGATGTGCAGGAGGTTGGGAACACTATTGTGTTCACGCGGCGCATCATATCCGGTACGGCTGATCATTCGTTTGGCATCCACGTGGCAGAAATGGCGGGGCTTCCGAAGGAGCTTACGGAACGGGCAAAAATCATTATGCAATCGTTGGAAGGGAAGCGGGGAGGCGGAGCGGGAAAACTAGATGTGACGGGCATTCCAGAGCAGCAACAGAATCAACATTCACACCACCAAGCATCAAGCACCAAAGACGTTGATGTCCCGCAATTTTCGCTTTTTGAAATCCGCGACGATAAAATTCGTGAACGCCTACGAACGACTGACGTGAACACGCTCACGCCGATGCAAGCGCTCCAATTTGTTGTCGAATTGCAAGCTATGACCAAGTAAAAATAGTTTTGTACGAGGGCAAAGTAAATTTCTTGAATGCACTTGATTGGAGATGATGAGTTTCGTAAGTTCAGAAAAGAGTATTGGAGAAATTTATGTTTTGCATTTCACATTTCACGAAAGGAAGCACACGTATGCGTTTGATGATAAACAAAACAATGGGGAATGCCATTTTATCAGCCGTGATGCTATTCGCAGCTGTGAACATTCATGCCCAAACTCAACAAGTTGGCATTCGGACGGACATGCTGAATTATGCATATTCGGAACAGCAAAGCAGCCAATGGTGCTGGGCGGCGGGCATTCAAATGATTTTGAACTACAACGGTGTGAACATCACACAAGGCGATATTGTGCGCCGCACCTACGGTAGCGATCGCTACGGGCGGCTTCCAAATTATTCCGGAACCTACGATGCCATCACCGCAAACCTGAATAATATCAGCATTGACCGAAACGGTGTTCGTTACCGCGTGATTGCCGAGATGGGGGCTGGAATGCCCGATCCAGTACGCCTTTTGCAAGAACTCGGTAATCAATACC
The DNA here is from genome assembly GCA_025358765.1 of Candidatus Kapaibacterium sp. Classification (GTDB taxonomy): domain Bacteria; phylum Bacteroidota; class Ignavibacteria; order Kapaibacteriales; family UBA4661; genus JANYIG01. The sequence continues at coordinate 30,409 of JANYIG010000042.1, read as the reverse complement.
CCGTGTTGGTGGGATATAAAACGGGGCGATTTCAGGGACACGCAGTTGTGCTGACGGCAGCGAGTTTTATCGGTTCTGTGTATGACCCCGTACTACACACCGTTACGGTTCGTGATCCTTTTCCGACACGCGACAACATCATCAATCGTGGACGAAAGACGTATTGGGGAGACATGCTCAATGAGGTTGAGGTGTATTGGTATATCCGCGTTGAGGCGTATTGAGGCTGACCGAGAGAGCCATGTATTCAGGCTGTTTTTGTTGTTTCAGAAAAGCATTCAAAGACTTGTCAAATAGCACAAATAACACTTGTTTGCTTCCTTGTGCAATGCTTTCATAGCAGGGAGACGAGATATGAAAGTGGATTTTCTATAGCCTAATTGGGGTCGCTGAGTTTGTCTCCCCGTATCAAATGGCAAAGACTTGGTGTCTTATTTTGCAATCATTTCCAATTTATTTAGCAAAAAACTTGCCTCAGATTTTATCTCAATTGCATTAGTGCTAAAGATTTTTGTATTGTTTTACCACTGCCCAATATTTTACTTTTTTGAAATACTTGTGCCGACAAAAAATTTAATGAGAATTAAGGTACTGAAAGCATAGCAGAATGATAGGCTTACGGTACTGACTATTTGATGTGTATTGATTTTTACCCATTGAGATTGAAAAAGATATTGCTCTTGCCACGCAATTGGGAACAGTGTCATTATGATAAAATTTAACAAAACAGCGACAATACCACCAGACAAATAGCAAATAAGCATTTTTTTATTATTGTCATCCATAATAAATGCAAAAAATCAGTTTTTAAATATCAGTTATTATGCGAATTAAAAGTTGAAAATCAAAAGTGTCGAAATTTTCAAAATTTCAAGGCTTTTGAAATTCGTAGAAAATGTCTGTCAGAAAAAAGCACCGAAATTCGACTAAAAACGGCATCCAAATCTAACTTTTAATTCGCATTAGATGCCCTTCTCGCCATTTTAACTCCTGCCATTCTCACTTCCCCACACTCAGAAAATCTTCGTAAAGCGTAATGAGTTCACTCACCATCATTGCCGTCGCTCCCCAAAGCGGCACGGACGGATGAACGTTCCAATACGGCACGTCCACCTCGCGCCCAAGCATTGCCCAGCGCCCCTGTCTCAGATTTTCCTTGTTGAAAAATTCCTTCAAATGGACAAAAAATACTTCCTCTACTTCCGCCTCCGATGCTACTGCCTCCGGAACGCCAGCCATGAAACCCACAATCGGGTGAATAAGGCTCGTAGAAACAGGGATATACAGCGGTGAAAGCTCACCGATAGGAATAATATGTCTCGGCTCAAGCCCAATTTCTTCCCGTGTTTCACGAAGCGCTGTTTCGATAAACGTTTCGCCATCATCGCAGCGCCCGCCCGGGAAGCTGATTTGCCCACTGTGGCTTTTCAAATCGCTACTCCGCACCGTCAGCACAAGCTCAAGTTCGGAATCTATGGTGCGCTGAAATAACAACGCCAGCACAGCGCTATCACGATATTCTGCGTTTTCGGGCGGCAAATAGGTTCGCGCTGGAAGTGGAGCCATGAAGCGTTGACCATCGTAACCCGGAAGCGGTTGCTGAAGGCGTGTTTGAAGATGCGTAATAAACAGTGGCAGCGAATCAATACGATTTGAGTCAGTATAGGGTGAATCGAAGTTCATGGTCGAATAAGAGTTGAGTGGTAGAGCATGGGAAACGGCTCGGCGGCAAAATGCGTCATTGCTGTAGCTGGCGTATGTGCAAGACCAACTTCAAGTGACAAGCCCTGTTCTGTCAAGTGTGCAGGGCGTTGGAGGGCGATTGCGTACTGTATTTGGGCAAAGAGCGTAGCAGATGTCTGAACCGCCTTTTGAAACATCTCTTCTAATGTGGCATTGTGTGCTTCACCAGTGATCGGATGCTCATAGTGAAGTGCGTTTGCCATGTCGCGCAGGGGTTGTTGCATCTCGTATCCATAACGTAATGCTATAAATGTCTGCATTCGGGGCGACAAATACGATTCTAATGGAGCCATCAGGCGGTTTGCAAAGCGGTTTTCACACCACCATCGTGCTGTGGCAAGGTTCCGATAGCCGCGCTGCACGACATGCACAAGTTGAATATCGCCCAAATCCCGCCAATGGTCAAAATACGGTTGACGGACAAGCATCGGTAGTATTTCAGTCAAGGGCGCTTCCGTTGCAGAATAGAAGTCGGAAAGCGACCATTGATTCCACGAGGGGCAATGACCGCCCAAATCCAGAAACCCACAGAAATGTAAATCAATAAGCGATTCCAACGCACGATGATGGCGCTGAGCGGCGAATAACCCTTTTCCGTGCCAATTGCCCGAAGCCCAGTAAATAAATGGATGAAAAGCAATGTCCGCACAAATATGTGTTATAACGCCGAGCAAAAACGAACGAAGAGCGTTGTTTGCCGGATGTTCGATGCACTCCCGAATTAACAAACGAACAATATCCAACGTATCTTCGCCACGCGAACCGTGTAAACAATCGGCAATATCAGAAAATGGTCGAAACCCTTTTTTCTGTGGAACATAATACAGCACATCGTGGAATGACGCACCCAAATACGCCGCTTCGGGGGTAAATTCGGTGGCAAACCACTCTGACCACTCGCTCTTTTTGCGGAGGTCGTCGGCTGTTGCATGGGCAATCAACCAATGAGTCACTTCTTTAGGCATGGTCAGAATGAAAAAATTTCGTATTTTAGTAATCTTTTACTGTGAAATCGTGAGGGAGTGCTGTGAGACAGGCTCATTGGAGACTATACTTGAAAATTCGCCGATACATTACAAAAGCGTAACACACACAAGTAATATACTTTCCATACGTCTATCTGCTCGAGAAGCATAAATCTAAAAGCCGAAATTTCTCACTTTTCACCTCTCTCACACTTGTATCATTTTTTTTTCTTTGTATGACCTCTGTTAACTCAAAGATACGCAATATAGCAATTATTGCCCACGTTGACCACGGCAAAACGACGTTGGTTGACCATCTTCTTCGCCAATCCGGCACTTTCCGCGACAATCAGGTTGTGGCGGAGCGCGTGATGGACTCCAACGATTTGGAACGTGAAAAAGGCATCACCATTTTGGCAAAAAATGCCGCTGTTCGCTGGAAAGACCTTAAAATCAACATTCTCGACACTCCCGGCCACTCCGATTTTGGTGGCGAAGTCGAGCGCGTCCTTTCGATGGTGGACGGTGTATTGTTGCTTGTGGATGCAGCAGAAGGTCCTCTTCCGCAAACACGATTCGTGTTGAAAAAAGCACTTTCGATGGGTCTCAAACCGATTGTAGTTATCAACAAGATTGATCGCTCCGATGCTCGTGCTGACGAAGTGTTGGACGAAGTTATGCAATTGTTTATCAATCTTGGCGCAGACTATGAACAGCTTGATTTCCCTGTTGTTTACGCGATTGCCAAACAAGGTATAGCAAAGCGTTCACTCGACGAAGAAAGCACATCGCTCGAGCCACTCTTTGAAACGATTGCAAGTGTAATCCCGCCGCCGCCAGTGGATATGGATGCTCCGTTTCAAATGATTATTGCCGCACTCTCATGGAACGATTATGTTGGTCGTATTGCCATTGGTCGCATTCATCGCGGTCGGGTGAAAGTGGGTGATGCTGTAACGCTTATCAATCCTGACGGAACGTCGGAAAATAACCGTATCACAAAACTGTACGTCTTTGAAGGTAACAGCCGTAAAGAAGTTGATTTAGCTGAAGCAGGTGATTTGATTGCGCTTTCCGGCTTCGAGAACGTGTATATCGGTAACACCATTACCGACCCAACCGCTCCAGAACCAATCCCTTACGTGAATATTGACGAGCCAACGCTTGCAATGAATTTTTGTGTGAACACGTCGCCATTTGCCGGACGCGAAGGTAAATTTGTGACCACACCAAAACTCCGCGAACGGCTTTACCGCGAAGTCCGCACGAATATTGCGCTTCGCGTGGAAGACACCGATGTGCCGGATATTTTCAAAGTTTCCGGTCGTGGCGAATTGCAACTAGCGATTTTGATTGAGACCATGCGCCGCGAAGGCTACGAATTTGCAGTTTCCAAACCTGAGGTACTCTATAAACGTAATGACGGTGGCGGTTTGTTAGAGCCGATGGAACACGTAGTTGTGGATGTGTCACAAGCACAAGTGGGAACAGTGATTGAACTTTTGGGAAGACGCAAAGCCGAAATGCTTGACATGGTTCCGACCAGCGATTCTGTTCGTGCGGAATTCATTGTTCCGGCACGCGGTCTTATCGGTTTCCGCACGGAGTTTTTGACAGCGACACGTGGTGAAGGCATTTTGAATAGCATTTTTCATGGCTACGACAACTTCAAAGGCGAGTTTGACACTCGTTCACGGGGTTCACTTATTTCGATGGAAAGCGGTCCGGCAACGGGTTATGCGCTTGAAATGGTGCAGGAACGTGGTGTACTCTTCCTCGGACCTGGTGTGGATATCTATGAGGGAATGGTAGTGGGCGAAAACTCCCGCGAAGACGATTTGGTTGTAAATCCTTGCCGCATGAAACACCTGACAAACATGCGTGCGAGCGGTTCCGACGGTAGTGTGCGACTTGATACGCCGCGTCAACTGAGTTTGGAGCAATACATTGAGTTCATCGCCGATGACGAATTGCTCGAAGTAACGCCTATCAACATCCGTATTCGCAAGCGTATCCTTGATGCAACGGAGCGCAATCGTCAGCGCAAGCGCTCCTTGGCACCATCCGAAGCGTAAGGAGGTTTTTCTCTAATGCTCATTCCTATAAAGATTCATCGTCCGAAGCCGTATTTACTTGCTACGGAGTGGTCGGACGGTTTTTCGTCCACGATAACAATGCAATCGTTTCGTGATGAATGTCCATGTGCGATGTGCAAAGGCGAAAATATCATGGGAACCACATATTTTGGCGGTTTGACGGTGATGAAACCCGGAATGTATGAACTTGCGAGTCTTAAAACGGTTGGCAATTACGCTCTTCAGGCGGAATGGGGCGACGGACACGATACGGGCATTTATTCGTGGGAAATCTTGCGAGCGATAACGGAGAGCAATGCGCTCTCGCCTGAGCAAATGCAAAAATTAGAAGCGAAGGCAATGTAGATGTAGCAATCGTATTCAGATCTAAGAGTTATTAGAGTGGTCGAAAATGTAAATTTTCGACCACTCGTCGTTTAACCCTCCGCAGAGTTAGTATTCCTAAATTACGTTAAAAACAAAAACCCATTACAGGATTAGCGTAATGGGTTTTAACTTTTCTAAGCGTATGCTTTTGGAGCCACTTGTCGGAATTGAACCAACGACCGACGGTTTACAAAACCGTTGCTCTACCGCTGAGCTAAAGTGGCTTATGATTTTTTCGAGCTACAAAGTTAGCAAAATTCTGTGAAAAAACCAACATTTTTATTATTTATTCAGAGCTTCTGCACCACCCACAACTTCCAGAATTTCCTTCGTAATCGCAGCTTGGCGCAAGTTATTATATTTGAGCGTCAGCGAACGATTCAACTCCTGTGCGTTGCGCGTTGCATTTTCCATTGCCATCATGCGTGCCGCTTGCTCTGCTGCGTTCGATTCCAAAAGCGCTCTCCAGACCTGCGTATTCAAATGTTTCGGAAGCAAGTTATGCAAAATTTCGTCCTTTGACGGCTCATAAATATAATCTGTTACATATTTTTCGGATGTTTGTGTGGGTTCTGGTGGTAGGATTGGAAGGAAGTCGTGTACCATCACTTCTTGTCTTACAATAGATCGAAATTCATTGCCAATAAGTTGTACCTTATCAAAGGTTCCATCTAAAAAACCATCCGCCGCAATACGAGCAATAGATTGAGCGCTGGTAAATATTAATTTTCCAAACACTCCCGGAAATTTATCTGCAATATGATAGTCGCGTCTGCCGAAAAAATCCGTAGCACGCTTGCCCACAAGAATCAAATGTACGGTTGCGCTCGGATATTCATTGTTTAATGCTCGGACGTGGTTCATTGTTGTTCGCATGATATTCGCATTAAAACCACCACACAAACCCCTATCAGCGCTGACTACAATCACGCCTATATTTTTAACGGTGCTACGGTTCTCAAAAAATGGGCTGTCTGTGGTGTCTGAACCCACTGCAAGCAACGATATCATGCTGGAAAGTTTATCCGAGTATGGACGTGCAGCAATAATATTATTCTGTGCACGACGCATCTTTGCTACTGCCACCATCTTCATAGCAGACGTAATCTTTGCGATGTTTTTGACGGCGGCGATGCGCTTACGAATGTCACGTAGTGTTGCCATGCTTCAATCTGGAGTAATATGAAAGTATAAATCTCTTGGTATAAATCTTTTAGTTCGGGGTTTGATAACTCGGGAGTCAGTCAACAACAGCATCGGCTTCGATTTCTACCAGCATCTGCGGGTCTATCAAACGACGGACCTCCACCATAGTCGTTGCAGGTAGAATGTTCTTGAAAAACTCACCATGCGCTTTGCCAATTTTTTCCCAATCATCAATGTTTATCACATAGATGCGCGTTCGTACCACGTCTGCAAGGCTTGCTCCAGCTTGCTCTAATGCAAATCGAATATTCTTAATAGCCTGTACCGTTTGAGTGTACGGATCGCCAATGCCAACGATAGCGCCTGTCGCATAGTCGGTTGCTGTCGTACCCGTCACATGAACATAGTTTCCGACTCTTACTGCTCGAGAATATCCAACGATGGATTCCCATTTTGTGCCTGTAGCAATGCGTTTGCGTTCCATAAATACCTTCAGAGCGTGTTTGGCCACGAGTTCAGTAATGCTTTATATCGTTCACAAGGTAGTTCTGCACATAATCTCGAACAGAGTCCTCAAGCTCCGTAAACGGCTTAAAAATTCGTGTCTGCTGGAGTTTTGCCATCGTTGCCTGCGTGAAGTATTGATACTGTCCGCGCAGGGTTTCGGGCATTTCGATATATTCAATGGTTGCCGTGCGTCCCATTGCAGTAAAGACGGCGTGTGCGAGGTCGTTCCAAGAACGTGCTTTACCCGTACCCATGTTGAAGATGCCCGTTACTTCGCCATACTTTAGCATATCTGCCATAATGCCTGTCGTGTCATTCACATAGACGAAATCCCGCTGTTGCTCGCCATCGGCATATTCAGGTTTATACGACTTAAAAAGCCGGAGTTTACCTGTTTGTGTGATTTGGTGGTATGCTTTAAAAACAAGGCTTGCCATATCACCCTTGTGATATTCGTTCGGACCAAAAACATTAAAGAATTTAATACCAACAAATCGGGCATCTAAGCCATTTCGTAGCACCCACTGATCAAAAATATGCTTGGAATAGCCATACATATTCAGCGGATGGAGCGTATCGAAGACCGTATCGGAATAACCCTCTTCGCCCGCGCCATATGTAGCAGCACTGCTCGCATAGATGAAACGAATATTTCGTGCTTCGGCGTATATCGCAACATCTTTGCTGTACTCGTAGTTATTGTCGAGGAGATAATCCGCATCCGATTCTGTGGTTGCACTACATGCACCAAGATGAATAATCGCCTCAATCTCAGCACCATAAACCCCAGCAAGTAATCTTTTGCGAAACTCTGATTTATGCACTACGTCGGCAAAACGCTTCTCAACGAGGTTTTTCCATTTTATTGAGGTTCCTAATCGGTCAACAATCAGAATATCCGTGATTCCTCGATTGTTGAGTTCCTTAACCAAACAACTGCCGATGAATCCTGCTCCGCCGGTGACGACTATCATAGCATATTTATCATAGAACGTTGGTTGACTCTTGCGTAGAGAAGTTGCCCGCACAAGAGCAACTTACGCTTTCACTGTTGCCTTGAACGCCGCGGTGAAGTCATTTAAGACCGATTTTAATTGCTGTACAATCTCGTCTGTCAATTCTTTTTTATCCGCAATTGCATTGAGGAGGTCTTTGTGCCGCAGTTCAAGGCGCTCGAACAATTCCGCTTCATAACGTTTTATTGCACTCACAGGCAATTCATCCAGATACGCATTTGTCGCTGCGTAGATGATTGCGACTTGCTTTTCCACAGGAATGGGCGAGTATTGATTCTGTTTCATAATTTCTGTCAATCGTTCACCGCGCCGTAACTGCTGCTGCGTAGATTTATCAAGGTCGGAGCCAAATCGTGCAAATGCCTCAAGTGCGCGGTACGCCGCTTGTTCCAGCTTCAGCGGACCAGCCACTTTTTTCATCGCCTTGATTTGTGCATTCCCGCCCACACGAGATACCGAAATACCTACGTTCAACGCTGGACGAACATTTGCATTAAAAAGATTTGATTCAACAAAAATCTGACCGTCGGTAATGGAAATAACGTTTGTCGGGATGTATGCCGAGATGTCGCCTGCTTGCGTCTCAATAACCGGAAGAGCGGTTAAAGAACCTCCACCAAGCTCCTTCGACATCTTTGCGGCACGCTCCAGAAGGCGGCTGTGCAGGTAAAATACATCGCCCGGATATGCTTCGCGTCCGGGTGGACGGCGCAAAAGTAGCGAGACTTGACGATATGCAGCGGCTTGTTTGGACAAGTCATCATAAATCACAAGCGCATGACGACCATTGTCGCGGAAGAACTCACCCATTGCTGTACCAGCGTATGGAGCGATGAACTGAAGCGGTGCTGGGTCGGCGGCGTTCGCGGCAACAATAATCGTGTATGCCATTGCGCCTTGCTCTTTCAGCGTGCCGAGTACGTTAGCAACGGTCGAGGCTTTTTGACCAACAGCTACGTAGATGCAGAATACAGGCTCAATACCACGTGCTTTTGCCTCTGGTGTATGTGTGTATTTCTGGTTAATAATGGCATCCAGAGCAACGGTCGTTTTACCCGTTTGACGGTCGCCGATGATAAGCTCACGCTGCCCGCGACCAATTGGAATCAGAGCATCAATAGCTTTTAAGCCTGTTTGAAGAGGTTGCGTTACGGGCTGACGGGCAATAACACCCGGAGCCTTGCGCTCAAGTGGAAGAAATTTGCCTTTAGTGTCAACCGGAGCGCCACCGTCAATCGCAACGCCAAGCGGATTTACAACACGACCAAGCAATTCTTCGCCCACAGGCACCGACGCGACGCGACCAGTACGCTTTACGGTATCGCCTTCTTTTACTAAACGGTCATCGCCGAAAAGAACTGCACCAATATTATCTTCTTCGAGGTTCAGCGCCATTCCGACAACGCCGTTCGGGAACTCAAGAAGCTCTGATGCCATTGCTTTAGAAAGACCATATACACGTGAAACACCATCACCGACTTGAAGCACGGTGCCAACATCGTAGGTGTCAACTTCTTTTTCAAAACCGGAAAGCTGTTGGCGTAAAATCGCCGAAATTTCATCAGGGCGAATTGCTGTCATGGGTACATACCTTTGGTTTGATGATAAAATTATATTAACGTTATAGTTCTACTGTTTGATTGTATTGTTTTTGAAGCCGCCGCCGGGATAAACAAAAAACATTACCGAAGGCGCATCAGATCTGCTGCGTCCTGTTTTTCTGTTTTCAGTCGGTCTGTGTTAATAATAACTTTGGGTACATCATTGACGGCATCAATGCCGACCGAAATATCCCCATCCTTGACCCATTTGGGAAAGCCCGTTGCCGACATAATAGAATTGGTGCGGCAAAATTCTTTGACTGGTTTGATATCCACACCCGGTAGCACGTAAATTACGTTTGCACCTACGCCGCCAGCTGCTAATTGTCCAACTTTAACGGCTGATGCATTCATGCCGACAGCACTAAATGCCTCCACCATATCATCTTTCATGTTTGCCGAAGCGTCGGTATATACAACAACGATTTTAATGCCGTCTTTGGGCAATGATTTATTATAGGCGAATACTTTCTTGAAATACCGCGACTGAATAAGCGGCGGCACAGGCATATCTTGTGCATTGCTCTCAATTAAGGCAAGGCAGCAAAAAGCGACAACAAAAAGGAGGAGTAACCCTTTCACAGAGCGTTTCATGACATTCCCCGTAAGGCTATAAAAAAAGCGTAAACACGTGATGGTAAAGTCTTTTGCATGATTAATTATCTGAATACAAAGAACAACAGGACTGTTTTAGAGAAGATTTGGATTACAACATTGACCTTATTTGGCTACAAAGGGATATACCCACTTGATACGCACAAATTCAAAACAAACAGATCAAAACTCCATCAATTGCTCATCGCGCCTTCATTCAAACGTATTTTTAGTACATCCAACTGGTGACGAATGCTTCCGTCTGTTATACTATCACCAATTTGTACGGTGAACCCCCCAATAAGGCTGTTATTGACGGTGTACGTTGCAATAGGTTTTTTGCCCGTTGTGGCTTCAATTTTCTTAAGTAGTTTTTCTTGCTGCTGAGTGTCCATTACGAACGCTGAGGTTACATGTACTGGTACAAAACCATTCTGAGCGTTGTAAATATCTTCAAACGCTTCTATTATTTGCTGAATATCGTTTTCACGCCCCTTTTTCACAAGCAGAAGCACAAAGTTTCGCAGAAGCGGTGAAATGCTGGATTTCTCGAATAATTTTTTTATCGTAATCGCCTTCTGCTCAGATTTAATCACAGGGCTTTGGAAAAACAAAGCTAAATCACGTGATTCAGCAATCATTGCCTTTAAAGTACGCACATCAGCAATGACAGCATCAATATTTTTTTCGAGATGTGCTTGTTCATAAAGCGCCGAAGCATAGCGCGAGGCAACGCGAGATTGTCGCATAATCAGAGTTCAATTACAAATGAAACATGTCCAAATTACAAACTGCTCGTTTCCGTAGTATCTTCACAACGAAATAACATCGTGTTATCAATAGAATTCCGTCAATTTTTCTGAATTTCGTCAATATACGCATCTACAACTTTCTTTTGTTGAACAGCGTCCACCTTCTCTTTGAGGATTTTTTCGGTTGCCATGACCACAAGATTCGAGACCTCTGTGCGAAGGGATTGCATCGCCACGTCACGTTCGCGCTGGATTTCCGCCGTTGCTTCCGCGAGCTTCGCTTTTTTGACGAGTTCTGCCTCGTCTAACGCTTTTTGAATTTGTGCTTGAGCCTGAGTACGTCCTTCACGGACAATTTCCATCATCTCTTGTTGGGATTTCGCCATCTTTTCTTCGTTTTCTTTCAAGATTTGCTGTGCTCGCAGGTTTGCATCTTCAGCACGTGAAATCGCATCCTGAATCGCATGTTCACGCTCGGAGAGTGAGCCAATAAGGGGCTTCCATGCAAATTTTGCCAGCACGAGCATGAACACGATAAAATTGATGAGCGTCCAAATCATTACGCCCGGCGAAACGCTTAAAAAACCATCCATAATGAATGTCTGAAAATAATGTCTGAAAATTTCGAGTTACGGATTTCGGATTTATGGCAAACGTAGAGAATAGCCGACAACCAACGTTCACAATCAATATACTGCTCAATCACGAATAAAGGATGTGCTTCCACAAACAATCATTTGCCAGAAGCACATCCCGTTCTGTCGTACACTTATGCGACCTTGAATGCCAGAAGGAAGCAGATAATAAGCGCAATCAGTGCCACGCCCTCAATAAGAGCAGCACCGATAATCATCGTCGTACGCAAATCGCCAGCGGATTCCGGCTGGCGGCTGGCAGCTTCAAGTGCAGCAGCTACGAGTTGACCAATACCGATACCAGCACCAATCACGGCGATACCGGCACCAAGACCGGCAGCCAACCAAGCAAAAGCAGCGTTTGTCATTGTGCCCATTAGAGTATGTCTCCCAAAAATGAATGTGAAGAAAGAAATAAAGTGAAACTGTTCACTCAGTCAGTTTATCGGATATTTACCAGCGCAATCAATACTTAGTGATGAGCATGTTCTTCGCCGTGAGCGTGGTCGCCGATTGCCAAGCCCGTAAATACTGCGGTGAGCGTCGTGAAAATGTACGCTTGCAGGAATATTACCAGTAATTCCAAGCAGTTAATAAACAATGCGAATAAGACGCTTGCTGGAGCAACCCATATAGATTTGAAGAAGAATATCAAACCCATCAACACGAGCAAAATCATATGCCCTGCACTCATGTTCGCAAAAAGACGCATGGCAAGTGCAAATGGCTTAACAAACAAACCCAGCACCTCAACGACAATCATAATTGGCGCCAAACCGATAGGAGCACCACCAAGCAAGTGTTTGAACCAAGCACCAACACCCGCTTCTTGAACTGCCGTGACGTTAATCACAAAAAAGGCGATAATTGCTAACGCGCCTGTTACCGAAAGCGAACTTGTCGCTGTGTGTCCGCCAGGAACCATGCCCAAAAGATTCACTGTTAAAATAAAGAAAAATACGGTCAGAAAGTAAGGAAGTAAGCGGTCTGCGGCGCGTTTAACGGGGATATTTGCATAGACCACCGTATCACGCATATAAACCACAAGCGCCTCAATAGCGTTCTGCAAGCCGCTTGGCGCTTTCTTCGGGTTTTTCTTGTACTTGCCAACGACGAGGCGCATCACCACAAAAATTAGTAGCATCGCTACCCACTGGAAAAACACATAATTCGTCACTGACAAGTCGAGTTGAGGCGGGTTGGAGTCCACTTTTTTTACGGGATGCCCTTTGTGCATCGTGTACGTTCCGGCGGCTTCCATGGAATGTTCGGAAGTATAAAAATCCACCTTGCCATTATCCACGAAAATCAGTGGCAAATCTGCTACGTGACCAAACAGCACAATGCCGTGATGGTCGCCCAGCTCACTAAACAAGTGCGTGAATACTTCTGCTGGCGGCACGTCATGGGCTTCGGCGTGAGCTTCTGTCACGTGAGCATTCGCTTCATTCGCTGGAGCAGCGCTGTGTTCGGCTGTTGCCGTCGTTGCTTCTACTGCTTGATGTTCTGTTGTTGCCGCCTCGTTGGAAGCAAGAAGGTGTTGCGATTCGTTCATAATTTGTACTCTAAGTCCATCTAATCTAACAAGCTGTTTGTCTGTTTTTTTTTACTATCCGCTGTTTGTTCGTCGTTGCAAGCCGCCTGCCAGTGCAGAGTCACGAAGTTTATTGTCGTATCGTTGCTGCGAGTGGTGAATGATAACGATTTCGATGCCCAACATCACCGCATATCCGAGGATGAATGTCAGCGAAAATACGAATGTGTCCACACGAGTAAGCGTAATTACACACCCAAACGCCACTATTGTACACACGGTGCGAGCAGTCATGCTGCTTAGCACTACGCGAAAGAAGCGGCTTAACTCCTCGTGCTTGAGGGCGAATTGCACGAAAACAAGTGCCAAAGCAATGTTGATAGCCGAAAGGAGGAGCGCATATGCGATTGCGGCTAATGTATCACTATTCACGTCTTACCTCCTATAATTTCGGTTTTTCCGAGCTTTTTATGACGACGCGAATGAGGTTGTACATTCCACCAATAGCACCCAAAAAAAGGAGAATGATCATCCACAACGGCGCTGTATTGAACTTGCTGTCAATGAACCACCCGATTGCTCCAAACCCCGCCACCGCCGCAAAGAGTTCCATCCCAAGATTCATAAACGGAGCCATTTGTTGCATGGCAGTCTGTTTTGTCTGAGGCTTCAGAGGTGTAATCGGCTCTGCATCTGGGCTGTTCTCGTCGTGTGCCATCTATGTAAACGATTACTCAAAATAGGCAGATGCTTTTTGCAACGTGCTGTAAAAAGCATACAAAAATAACGTGGGAAATTTTCTCATCAAACAAAAAACTGTCAAAATCTTCAAAAGCGCAGCATTTGTTCGCCAACTCTCACTAGTTCATTTTATTGCGTTGCCTTGTCATTAGGTTCTTGAATCGTCCATACAAGCGCAAATCCTGCCACAAAAAATACCGACAGAAACACAATCGCCGGACGCTGACCGAATGCTGTTGATAACGCGCCAAACACAACTGGACCCACGATTGCCGAAGCTTTCCCAAAAAAGCCGTCGTAAAACCCGAAAAACTCCGTTGCGCGTTCCTGCGGAACAATTCGCGCCATAAAGCTCCGGCTTGCTGAACTACACGAGCCAATTGAAATGCCCGCCAAAAAACCCACGCCGTAAAAAATTTCCTTCGACGTGGCAAAATACGCAAGCACGACAACACCAATCCATAGCGCCAGTGTTATCAAAATCGTTCGTTTGGCACCGATTTTGTCCGTAATGATGCCGAATACAACCGAGCCAAGGATTGCCGAACTTTGCACGGAAATAAAAAACAAAATTAGCTCCGAAATCGAGAACCCGAGCGTAGTTTTGGCGTAAATAGAGGCGAATGAAACAACCGTCAAAATTGCGTCGTTATAGAGAAAAAATGCCGCCAAAAATCGCGCAATGGCGGGATATTCACGGATGTGGTGGAGTGTGGCAAGCGAACGTCGGAAGCCGTCGCGGATGTAGTGATGCGGTCGCACGTCACGTCGCGGTTCGTGGACAACGAAAAAAAGCGGCAATGAAAACACCAGAAAAAATACTGCCGTCACGAGGAACGATAAACGAAACGTATCCACATTATCCGCACCCAAACCGCCCTTCAGCAGGGGTAGGCAGATGACCAAAATCGCCAATGCACCTAAATAGCCCATTGCATAGCCATAACCAGAAACCCTGCCAATGCTTGTGCGTGAGGTAAGTTGTGGAAGCAGCGCATCGTAGAACACGATACCGCCCTCAAAACCAACATTGGCAATGACAAATAGCACCGTTCCTAAGAAAATTGCTCCTGCGCCAACCCAGTATAGACCAGCTGTTGCAGCCACCGACACAAGCGTGAACCAAAGCAAAAACTGCTTTTTGCCATCGTTGGTATCTGCTGCCGCGCCAAGCGGTGGTGCGATAATGGCACAAATTAGCATCGAAATGCTGACCGCCAAGCCCCACCAGAAGTCATTTCCTTCCGCCACCACGCCTTGAAAATACAACGCAAAGCCAAACGTGACAATCATCACCGAGAAGCCTGTATTTGCGAAATCGAACAGCGTCCATGCGAGGATTTGCCCAATCTGCGGTTTTTTTTTCTGTTGTGTGGGACTCATAAATTTGTTCCGTAGCCAAACGACCGTAAATACGTTGGATTATCTCGCCAATCTTCGCGTACTTTCACGAATAATTCCAAGAACACTGGCATTTCCAAGTATTCTTCAATCGCCAACCGCGCTTTTTGCCCCACTTCTTTCAGCTTTACACCCTGTTTGCCGATAATAATTGCTTTTTGTGTGTCGCGTTCAATAATGATTTCCGCTGCAATATACCATTTACCTTCTTCACGCTCCTTGAATTCTGCAATGTTTACCTCTGTCGAATACGGGATTTCCTCGCGGTACGATTTGAAAATCACTTCGCGGATGATCTCCGAAACAAAAAAGCGTTGCGGCATCTCGCTTAAGAGTTCTGCATCGTAGTAAAATTCATGCTCTGGCATGTAGCTTGCAAGCGCCGCCACAAGGTCGTCCACTACTTTATTTTCAAGCGCAGAAATAGGATATACCTGCTTTACAACGCCTGTTTGCATCAGCGCTTCCATCACGGGCAGTGCTTGCTTGCGGTCGTGCAAAGCATCCATTTTATTCAGCGCCACAACGACGGGCTTGCCAATTTCTTCAAACGTTGTTTTGAGCTTTTTTGTGATATCGTAGAGGGTGCGTATATGCTCATTCTTTACCGCAGCTGCTGTCGTAGGTTTGGATTCACCTCGTTTAGCAGCTTTGACCGCCGCTTTCGCAGTGGGCTTGTTGGGAGTGATGTGTGTCACGTCCAACACTACCAGAAGGACATCCGCGCCTTCGATAGAGGAGCGCACAAACTCCATCATGTTACGCTGAAGCTCGTAGCGTGGACTAAGCACACCCGGCGTGTCGTAGAATACCATTTGCACATCGCCTTCGCTATATATGCCGAGAATGCTCTTACGTGTGGTCTGTGGTTTCGCCGTGACAATAGATAGTTTCGTGCCAAGAATAGCATTCATCAACGTGGATTTACCGACGTTTGGTTCGCCGATGATAGCGACGAGTCCTGCTTTTGTGGAATTTTCGGGCATATTGGAAGACAGAAGAACTTGAAATTTGGAGATGTAAAACTTGGTTCAAACTACAAGATTTCACGCTTTACGCCAAACATGTTTGTTGTACGTTGTTTGTCAGGTGACGAAAAATACATAAAAAAGCCGCACTCATTGTGTATGAATGCGGCTAAAATAGAACTTGGTTCCTACGAATAGCAATTGCTGTTTTTGTTGTTTTTAGTGCTTGATGACTTTCTGCATACTGCGAACCTGACCATCGCTTACTTCTACAAAATAGATGCCTTCTGGGAAGCTCGTCAAATCAAGCTCTTGATGGTATGATCGCCCGGCGGTAATGGGCTGTTCAACCATACTCAATGTAGCGCCCAATACGTTTGTCATACGAATTCGCGCTACGCCTGAAACCTTCGCCTGTGCTTCTATTGTTATATGGTCGGTGGTGGGGTTAGGCGATACGATGAATTTTACCTCAGCAGGGTCAACCGCAACGCTTGTGACGCTTGAAACAACCGTTACTTTGAATACATCGGCTGCAACACCGCCATAGCCGTCATTGGCGGTAACGCGGACTTCTGCGCCGCTACCGAGTACGGCGTTTGGCTGTGCCACGTACGAAAGTGATGGGCGACCTGCAAAACGCCCGTCATTTTGAACGACCTGCGCTGTGACAATCGTCTGGTCAGAGGATTGCACCGTATAAGTAATCACATTGTAGTTGTCATCATAGAAAACAGTGCTGGGTTTGCCATCGGAGCGGAAGCCTGTGCTTTCAAGCTCAATCAAATCGCTTTGTCCACGCACTAATTGTTTATCTTGAATCGCATTCAAAATAATGGGTGCAATGGGTAGTGGATCTTCCAATGTAACGACCGCAACAGAATCACCAAGCTCATAAATAGTACCGGTTGCATCGGGTAAGAGCGTTAAAACAATCGAGCGCTTTCCTTGCAAGCCCGCATTGCGTGGAAAATACGCTTGGTCACTCCAGCGAGCCACGAAATTCAGCGTTGCCGTTGTTTGTCCGGGTCCGAGCGTTACGCTGGCTGGGGATGCTTTTGTTGCAAGATTAACCGCCATCAGCTCGCCCCCTGGTCCTGCTGTTGTTGGCGAAACATCACCTTGTAAGCCATTGATGCCAACGTTGAATGCCGATGGCAGCGGTGGTGTGGCAATAGCACCATTCGGAAGTGGCGAAGGAAGGCTTACTAATGTTGTGCCCACGTTTGGTAATGTCCGTCCGTCTGCGTCAAAATATTGAAGCGTATAGCCGATGATTGCTGGTTGGTTCACATAATACAACCGTGCGAACTTGATAATCAAACTGCCACTTTGTGCCGATATATCAGTTCCGCCAAGCGATGCTCGCCGTTCGCGGAGAGACAGCGTAGGTACGGCAACATCGGCAATACCGTCTTTACTGTTTTTCCCTGTGCCGCCGCCAATAACCGACACGCCCACGCGAGAAAGAGGTGTTTGTTGTGCGTAGCTTGGGTTATGTCCGCCTATCATCAAGCTTATCAGCGCTAATGCACCGCACAGAAACAAGAAACGGGTGGATTTCATACATCACTCCATGATGATTTAAGAGTTGTGAGAATTGCTATAGAGTAGTACACGATACAGTCGGTGCCCACTCTGAGCGTATTTTCGTTCAAATGCTGTAATAGCTGGCATTGCCTCAAATTCTTCGATCTCGCTCTGCCCGCCTCGCAGCGTATAAGCAAACATCATTTCTTCAGCGTAGATGCGCCAGTTCGTGCGAAGTTCGGTCACATCTGAAAGGCTCATCAATACCGGCAATACCGGATGTCCATGCCACCGATTTTTGATGTGATGCGGTTTTGGGTACGGATTTGGGTACAACAGATAATGCCGTTCAATCTTCCAACCCGCCTCCATCACCAAACGCCAAAAATCAATAACATCTGCCCGAATACGAACTGCATTGATACACGATGTTTCAGACGGTGTTCCAGTTTGATGCAATTGATACGGCAAAAAACGCTCCAATCTATTTGCCGATTTGTCAATGCCTATCACTAATGCGTCGGGAAATTGTCGCGCCCAATGAAGCGTACTCTCGCCCGTACCACAACAGGAATCAAGGATAACCGACTTGCCTACGTACTCACTTGACATGACCACGCGAGCAACATCATCGAACGCTTTGCGCGTATGGTCTGCAATTGGTCGTGCAAAAACTGTGCCGTCATGTTTTCGGACGATTGTTTCTAAATCTTTGTGGATAGACGTTTGCGACGTGCTAATAGGTTTACTGTACACAATTCAGTACATGATTTTTGAAAATGCTGCACTGCAAAACTACGAATTTTTACCGTTTTTGGTGAATTCTGGTGAACAGGCTGCGCCGAAACGCATTTTCTTTGTATTTTTCACCTCTGTAAAACTATAGAACACTCGAACGAGCATTGGAATATTTTGAATATAGCGTTTATCATTCATAATCAAGCGGAGACCGGTCCGTATTGGAAGGTCTTGGAGCAATGTGCCGCATACGTCCGTCTCGGACACCGTGCCACGATATATTGTACCTCCAAAACCGAACGTTGGCGCACTAATGAGGTCATGCGCGATGGTGTACTCGTGGTGGAAACTCCAGATGTACTCTGGGGTAAGCTTCGTCAAGGTGTTGACCTTTGGAATACCTTCAAACGCTGCCGATACGCTGCACGCGAACATTATGATGTCGTCCATGCGGTCGATTGCCGTCCGAATGTTATTATTCCAGCGCTTTTTATCCAACATTCGCAAAAAATTCCGTTTGTTCTCAGTTGGTGGGATTTGTTTGGTTCCGACAGCAAGCGGTTTGGCAGATTGTATGCGCTCACGGCTGGTAAGTTGGAGGGCTGGCTCGAAACCAGCTTCCGCAAATACGCTGATGGCGCAACGACCATTACGTCATACCTTGCTCATCGCTTAGAACAAACAGGCTTTCCGCGTGAAAATATCATCGTTCAGCATCTTGGCTGCGACACGTCTGCCGAAACGCTTTCATACCACGAAGCCCGTTCAAAACATAGCTTCGGCGAGGATGAAAATATCTTTTGTTTTGCTGGAACCATTTATGAATCCGATTTTGCATTACTCATAGCATCACTTGATCTTCTGAAAGCTCGACAAATCCCGTACCGATTGCTTTGGATTGGCAAACACCAGATTGCGCCTAATGTTTGTGCGAACTATCATATCACACATCTTGGCATCGTGCCGACGATGGCGCAGGTGTATGAATATTTTGCTGCGTCCGACGCTTGCCTGTTACCAATGGAGGTCAACGCCGCCAACGCTGCACGATGGCACTCGAAGGTGACGGATTATCTGAACGCCGGAAGTCCCGTCGCACTTACTCCCGTGAGTGATTTCCCTGAACTGTTCGGAAAACACGATATTGGCTGGGTTTCTGCCTCTGGAAGCGCAGAAGACTATGCTACAATACTGATGAAAGCTGTCAATGATAAGCCACAGCGTCCACAGAAAAGCGCTGCTACGAGAGCGTTTATGAAACAAGAACTTGACGTGATGGCGATTGCCACACGAGCGATTGAATTTTACCAACGATTTTTGTGATATGTATTATTTCACGGATTCCGCACCGCCTGCGCTTTGTATAGCGCTATAGTAGTGCATTTCGACCAAGTTATGACTAACCGTCCCAGCACATCCAAAACTGTTCTTATTATTCTCGACATGCTTACCGCTCTGCTTGCAGTGGTGGCTATTTTTACGTTCCGCACATCCGAAACAGTTAGCACGTTTTCCCGCAAAGCTGGAGCACTCTTCATTCCTGAAGCATTCGTGTTTTATTGTTTGGCGGCGCTTTTGATGCCACTTCTGTTCCGACTAAACAGCCTCTATAAATACCGTATTGTGGCTTCGACCTACGACCAAATAACACAGATTATCAAGTCGTATTTCACGTTTTTTGTCGTGTTGATCGTTCTTTTGTTCTTTTTCCAAGAACTTCGGTTTGCAAAATCATCCCGTGGGTTCCTGCTCGGATTTATGCTGCTGGGTATTTTGTTCGTGTCAGTGGAACGCTCGGTCGTGGGCTATTTCACGCGACGGCGACGTTTTTTGACAGATGAAATCGAAGCGAAAACGGTTCTTGTTATTGGTGCAGGCAATGCGGGCGAAACCTTTGCCTTGCAAGTGCTGAACAATCCTGAACTCGGTATCGAGAAGGCGTATTTCCTTGATGATGACACGAAAAAAATTAGTACCTCAGTACTTGGATTTTCTGTGATTGACAGCATTAGCGCCGTTCAGCACAAAGCGATAGATGTGAGAGCTGATGAAATCTACGTTACCATCAATAACATTGACCGTGAGCGGTTGCTGGAAATCATCGAAGAATGCAAACGCACACGGCTTCCCGTGAAAGTACTCTCGCGGCATTTCCGCATCGTACAAAACGAATTTACAGGCAACGACGTTTCAGCATTAGCGCTGTCCTCGCAGTTTACGATTCATCCCGGTCTGGTTGCAAAGCGAGTTATGGACTTTGTATTGGGTATGATTATCTTCCTCGTGTTGCTCGTGCCGGGTTTGCTCATTGCGCTGTTGGTGCGGCTTACGTCGCGCGGCGCGGCGTTTTATTTGTCGGAGCGCGTGGGCAAAGGCGGCAAGCTCTTCAGAATGTTCAAATTCCGTACAATGTACATCAACGACGAAAGTGAGCATCGTCGCGCTGCGGAAGAACGCCTAAAAGAAGGCAAACATATGGGCAAACCCGAAAACGATCCGCGCATCACGCCGATAGGTCGCTTTTTGCGGAAATACAGCATTGACGAATTCCCGCAGATTTTGAACGTCTTGCGTGGCGATATGAGCCTTGTGGGACCGCGCCCGTGTTTGGAGTACGAAATGCAATATTTTGAGGACTGGCATAAACGCCGTTTTCTCGTGTTACCCGGGTTGACGGGTTTGTGGCAGGTGACGGGGCGGCAGATAGAGGGGTTAATCCTGCACGATGCGATGATTCTTGATGTGTTCTACGCGGAAAATTTCACGGTGTGGCTCGACATCAAAATTATGCTCAAAACAGTTCCTGTGATGATCTTCGGCAAAAGTAAGATTTGAACATACGATTTGACAACGCTTTAAACAACTTCATTCATTTTCATCCAATAATTGAGCTATGAAAATTCAACTTTCCAAACTTGCCCATGCCCGTAGTGGCGACAAAGGCGATGCCGCGAACTGTGGTGTGATTGCCTACAAGGAAGAATGGTACCCAATTGTGCGTGATGCGCTTACAACGGAGCGCGTCAAAAAGCATTTTGAAGGTATTTGCCTCGGCGAGGTTGAGCGCTACGAAATGCCGAACTTGTGGGCGGTGAATTTCCTGCTCCACAATACGCTTGGCGGCGGCGGAACGGTCTCACTCAAACTCGATGCACAAGGAAAAACTATTGCTTCGGCAGTGCTGCTGATGGAAATTGAGGTGCCGGATACGCTGGTTCTTTGAATGGAAGTTAAGGTGAGGTTATGATTACTCAAACACTTCTTCAACCGTAATCAAAATTCCTACGACACCGTCCTCAACTGTGCCAGAATCATATGTTCGCGCCTTTTCGTCCGGATGCAACACCGATACGGTTTGTAGCTCTGGCTGTACAATCCAGCACGATTGTATGCCGTGTGCGAAGTATTCCCGTGTTTTCTCTCGAATTTCCGCCAGCGTTTGCGAAGGCGAAACAATTTCGATTGCCAACAGCGGCGGTTCTGCTTTGGCGGCGGGCGGCTCTTGCTGCCAATTGATGTCATAGCGCGGATACACACAAATGTCTGGCACGGCGGTCCGCGAACCGAGAACAATGCTAAGCTCCGGCAGAACAGTGAGTGTTTTTTTATATTTTGCCTTCAGTGCTGCGGAAATATTCAGTTGTGTTCGGCTATGTTGTTCGTTGGGCATAGGTTTTCCTCGTTCCAATTCATACTCAGAAATCTCGCGTACTGTTTCCGTCAACGCCATATCTTCTTCCAACTCAAGTTCTACTGCGGTGTCCATGATGTAGTACCAAAGAAAATGTTGCACAAAGTTTCTTCACCAAATTGCATTATTTTCATCAAAGCTCAAAAAACAAAAGCGCCCTTCAAACACAAGGTTTGAAGGACGCTTTTAAGGTTTACCTTTCACTTAATTTTTCTTCGGCAGCCGCACAAACAGCACCAACCCTAATAGCGCCACGAGGCTATTCGTAAAACCCGCCGTCACTGCAACCCCATCACGCATGTCCGTTCCAAGCGGTTTCAGGAACTCCAATTTATGGATGTAGGCAAACGTGAAGCCTTCCAAACGGTCGCTCTGGCGCACTTCGGCGGCAAGCGTTCCGGTGGCGGTTTCTACGTAGCAAGCCAAATTGTCCGGCGTGTTGACGTTGATGCGTTGCACGGGCAACCGCTTAAACACAAAACCATATTCGCCTTTGAGTTCGGTAATCACGCTGTCACCTGTTATCGCATTTTCCGCTAAACCCGCAAGGCTTATTGCTACATGCTTTGCGTACAAAACATCGCCTTTGGGAAGCGATTCGCCCGTGTGAGCATTGACGTAGCTCGCCACACGGATTTTTTCGGGGCGTTTGCCTTGCATGTCTTTATCCGTGTTCTGAAGCGGTGTGCAACAATCGCTCAAACTCGCTCCAACGTTTTTTACGCCGTGTGAAAAACGGTAAAAGACTGTAGAGCCGTCATTTTCAGGCATTCGCACCACGCCAACATCAAAGATCGGTGGACTAACAAATGTGGCTTGTTCTGCGCCGAAATTCAATTCTTCTGCTGTGAACGTGGATTGCGCTTGAATGCTGGGTTGCCCGCGCTCGTCCCGTAAACGTTCTTTGTGCAGCGCGTGGTACATGCCGCTTGAAGCAAACATCAACGTGGAAAGTGAGACCGCAATGCCAATGGAACGATGGTATTTTCGTAAGCCCTTTGCAGGCGATTTTTTGCGCTTGCTCCAGAGAAAAATATACAACACAATGCCCGAAAGTGAGCCAGACAGGATAACGCTCAGGAACGTGACGATAATGCCGACACGTAACGTTTCCGCGCCGTTGAGCCAGCCCCAATTGTGCATATACTGAAATGCCCATAAAAAGGCGCGTCGAGCAGGCGTGTTGTACGTTGCCATACGCCCCGACGAGGTTTCCACGTACACGTCGTAGCTGCCTTCGGCAAATGAAATTTTCCACACGGGAAGCAAGCGGTTGATGAAGCGATAATCGTCGTTGAAGTCCGTCACAAGGCACTTTCCCGTCACGGTAGCGGTTTGGTAACCGCGTGTGCCGATGAAATATTGCCTTGCCAGATACTCCGCAAAGAGAGCGTCGCCATTTGTCAACGGTGCGCCCGTTTGTGTGTTGAAATAGAGTCGTTCGGGGCTGCTCACTTGGTGGATTTGATACCAAGTCGTACCTTGAAATTGCACCACGTGGAATTGTTGAATTGCCTGAATACCGCTTGCTTTCAGCACCTCCGAAAGTGGAATGACGACAGTTTGTGTGTTCACGGGCTGTGGCGACAAAAATTCCTTCGCAATAGGCGGTTTGAACCAATGCGCCATAAACGGATGCGCCGTGCCGGAAAGCGACCATACAAGTGCTGGCACAAGCGCTATAATGCTTATCCAGCGATGCAGGTTAAACGCATTGCGTTGGAACCATATTTTGACGTTGGCTATAGATAATACTTTGGAAATGGCTTTGGGGCTTGCTTTTGGAGAATACGCTTCCGCTTCACCGCGAAGCGCAGTTGATTCAACTGGTTGATTGATAGGATGTACGGGATTCATAGTGCGTTATTCCTTTCCTGAAAAATTGTATTGCACACCAAACGAGAACAGACGCGGTGCGGCGGGCGTGAATGTAGCTCCAAAATTGCCACGAGAAACATTGGTCGCATACAGCTCGTTCGTGACGTTCATTGCGTTCGCAAAAAATTCCAAACCTTTGAACGTGTAGCCCGCACGGATGTTCATATAGCTTGCGCCCTTCAAGCCAAACAGCGTTTTATCGTTATACTCAGCGGTGTTTGCCTCGTTTTCGTAATACGTGCTGATATATTGCCATTCCGCCGAAATTCGGAAACCTTTCAGCCAGTTCGGGCGGTAGGTAAGTTCTGCATTGGAAATCCAATCCGGTGCAGCAACCATGAGCTTTCCGTCAAAGTTTGCGCTCGTTTTGGTTTCGTATTTCACAAACTGATGCAGCGCATTTGTGCCACCCAGTCGGAAGAAAAATTCGTCGGTTGGTTTGTACGTAAAGCTGAATTCTATGCCACGATGTAGTGTTTGTCCGGAGTTGCGGTTTTCGGTCGAGTTGTCGGGCAGCACGTAGCTAATGATTTCGTTGAACCCGTCCATTTGATAAAGTGCAACATCTACATACATCGCATTATCAAAAAAAGTCGCCCAACCGCCAAGCTCGTAGTTGTTGAAATAAGCTGCTTTGAGTTCCGGCACTTTCACACCGCGATACAGTTGCGAAAGTGTTGGTGGACAAAAACCTTGCGAAAAATTGCCATACACGCCGTTGCCCTCGCCTAAGTCATAAATAGCGCCGAGCTTTGGTGTAATATTGTTGAACCCGTTTTTTTCGTCAGGAGCGCCTGTAAACGCTGAAGGCGGCAGATGATTGTCGAACGTGAAGTCAATGCGGTCGTAGCGCACACCAAGCGTGATTTTTAGCCGTTCGAGCGGTGTAATCTCGTATTGCGCGTACAGCGCAGAATTAAAAAGTTGCGAACTATAATCCGTCAAAAGCGAGTCGGGGCGACCTTGATAAGCAGTATAACGTCCGCTTACGGGGTCGCGTGCGATGCGGGCATAATAGGCATTGTACTGGTTGGGCGAATAATCCACCGTCACACCTGCAATGAGCTTCGAGTGCAGAAAATCAAACTTCGCGCTATGCTGGGCAATAAATCCAACGCTTTGGAATGTGTTGTCGTTGATTTCGCCGTGTGCGAGTGTTGGGTCGTTGTTCACGCGCTTGAACGCATAACTCGGTAGCTGCCCGATGTCGTTGTTGCGGTAAAACAGCGTTGCAAAGCTCTCGTTTTGGTTATCCCACGTATGCTCAAGTGTCAGCCGCGCCCGCGTTGCTTTTACTTTGCGGTAGGCAAAATCTGCTTGGCTTTTGTACTCACGGTTGTAAAAACCCGAGCTGTCGGCACTTCCACCTGTTTGGGAGCTGTAATCATTGTATGCAAACGAGCCCACAAGCCGCGTAGCGCCAGACATGAAATAATCTGCCCGAAGATTCATCGAGATTTTATCATAATCTGAGCCTGCTATCCACGAATTGCGTTGTTTAGACATAAAGCCGCCAGCAGAAATGCCAAAATTTTCCGTCAAAAAACTGCCTACGTTGAACTGAAGCCGTTGGTAGCCGTAATTATCTGTTTGAATACCTACTTTTGCAGTTGGCACAGCCGTCGGGCGCAGTGTGATAAAGTTTATCGCGCCGCCGACAGCCTCCGGACCATACAACGACGAGGCGGGACCTTTTACCACTTCCACCGAACTGAGAGCATAGACATTCATTTCAATCAGTGCGTTATGATTGTAAATACCCGCCGGACGAATGGGAATGCCATCTTCCATGTACAGAAAATACGAGTTATAGCTGAAGGGTTGGCGGATGGACATGGCGTGTTGTTCGTTGCCAAGATTCACCATCACCACACCCGGCACTTTGTTGATAAGTTCCACGATATGTTTGGGTTTGCTTTCGTCTATCATCTGCGGCGACACTGTGCTAATCGCTATCGGAGCATCGGTGCGGAGTTGTGCTTCGCGGCTTGCCGTAACAACCACCGATTGCAAGCTCGCAACGGACGGCGTGAGGGAAATCACAAGTTCGCGTCCTTCCACCGCAGCAATAGTACGGCTTGCAAAGCCGATGGTCGAAACGGTAATGCTATCAATCGGTTTGTCGCTCGTAAAGGTAAATGTACCGTTACGGTTTGTGATTGTTCCCCGTGTGGGGTTATTTGCCGCGACAACACGAACGCTCACAAGCGCTTCTTTCGTTTGTGCGTCGTAGATTTTACCGTGAATAATCGTTGTTTGAGCAACAGCGAAGGATGTTGCAAGCAGCATCAATGCTACTATGGATGGGATAAAGACTCGGAAATTCATAATAAAAAAGGAAAACAGGTTCGGAAATGTATGGGTAAAGAACATAGCTATGAAAGCGTAGAATCTTTGTGTACAATGTAGTGGTTACAACAATGCCACCAAAACAAGGAGCAGAGGGACTGCGAAGAGTTTAAGTGCATAATTTTCCGTGATAATTGCGTACATTGATTGGACAACTATTCAAAAAAAGCGGAGAAAATTATGGGGCTAATTATGGGATTAACCTTTGCTAATATTCAACTCACAAATCTCGGTGATAAAGAAGCCTTTAGGCGCAATTTTATCAAAGAAGATGAGGTGCGTACAGTGAACATCCGTGTGCTGGTAGATTCGGGCGCACTAACACTCGTTATTCCGCAATCGGTTTGCCTTGAACTTGGTTTGACAATTGAAGAATTTCGCATGGCATACATGGCAAACGGAACCCGCGAAGAAGTGCCAATGACAAACGGAGTGGAAGTGCGTTGGAATGACCGAAAAACCGTTGTGAACGCCATCGTTACAGGCGAACAACCGCTTTTAGGGGCAATTCCAATGGAAGGTTTGGATGTTGTCATTGACCCCGCAAAGCAAGAATTGATACCACACCCGGACTCGCCAGATATGCCACATCTTGTGCTGATGGGAATTCCAAAAATGACACGATAGGATTACGCACGAGGCGGCTGAAATGGCGGCTTGGTGAAGCCTTCAGCAATGATTGTTGTGGAGGATAAGAATAATGGCATGAGAGAAAACTCACGCGCAAGGTTTGAAGAGGTTTCTGTAGGAATAATGTGAAAGATTTCAATGCCTCTTGTGCGGTCGTTACCAGATGCGGTGTGCGGATTATTGTCCTGTTCCCCTTCCTTTTGCACTTCTTTGACGACTTGGCATTTGCCACAGCAATCTAATTCAGGCTTGTCGGTGTTTTCGCACTGTTCGGCAAAGTATGCACGATTGGCGGCATAGCTCAAAAACGGCATAAATACCTTGTTTGTGGAAACAAGATACGACAACGCGAGAAGCACGATGACAACGTTTTTGAGCATAGATTGGAGTGAAATCTTCACCACAAACTTACAACGATTTAGAAATACGATGCAAGAACTATTACATGTTTTAACACAGATTCACGACAAAAACGCCACAGAAAAGGCCTCTGGTAACAGTTCCTTCATGGTGAACCGTTTTTCCTGTTCGTGCAGATTCACGAGGATGACAAGTGCATCGGGTGCAAAATCGTAGAGCATCTGGCGACACGCACCGCACGGTGGAGTCATTTCTTGGGTGTCGGCAGCCACAACCACACACACAAAGCGCTTTTTGCCCTGCGCCACAGCAGAGACGAGTGCCGTGCGCTCCGCGCAGATAGTAAGTCCGTAGCTGCTTGCTTCCACGTTGCAACCCTGATGAAAACTACCGTCTTCGGCTATGAGCGTGGCTCCTACGAGGAAGTTGGAGAATGGCGCATGAGCACGTTCGCGGGTTTGTAGTGCTTGCCTTTTTGCGGCGTTCGACAACTCTGTGTAGTGTTCAAACGGTTCCGAATACGAATTCATCAGGGCTTGAAGGCTCGACTGCACTTCTGCTTTGGGTGTTTCTCGCTGTAGCATCCACAACGCAGTATCGGCGTAGAGTGCGGAAAGTAAGATTTCACCTTGGGTAAAAAAATAGTGTGCATTTTCAAGGAAGTGTTGTGCAGGTTGCATTGTACTAAAAAAACATGTTATCAAATTTTAATGCCTATTCGACATCAGGGAAATAGTAAATTTGTTTCGTGTGGTGTAAAATTACGATAAAATTCCTTTTCAAAGGTTCTTTTCTATGACGCAAAAACCCCTCTCCCGCCTAGGTTCTGTAATACTTTACTGCTTTTTTTGCTGTATAATGAACGTTTGTACGTTTGCACAAAAACAGACATTGACCATCAAAGGCTCCGATACGATGGTAATTCTCGTGCAGCGCTGGACGGAAATGTATCCCGACCACACAAAAGTGCAGTTTCAAGTCACCGGCGGTGGTTCCGGCACAGGGATTTCGGCTCTTATCAATGGTACGACTGATGTTTGCTCTTCATCCCGCCCCATCAAACCCAATGAAATCCAACAACTCCGCGATAAATATCAATACAATGGTATGGAAGTTCGTGTCGCACGAGATGGCATTGCCGTGTATGTCAGCGAGCGCAACCCCGTCGGAAAACTCACTGTTGAACAGACTCGTAAAATATTTAAGGGCGAGATAACCAACTGGAAAGACGTGGGCGGGTCAGATGCGAGTATTGTTTTGTATAGTCGTGAAAACAACTCCGGTACGTATGAATTTTTCAAGGAACATGTTCTCGCCAAACAAGATTTTGCGCCACAAACACAACATATGGTTGGTACGGGTGCGCTCGTGAATGCTATTGCCAAAGACCCGCATGGCATCGGCTTTGGTGGTATTGCCTACGCAACAGGCGTAAAGGCGATTGCACTCGCGTTCGACGAAAAAAGCGAATATGTCCTCCCCAAAGAAGAAGCGATTTTGACGGGTAAATACCCCGTGTCGCGCTTACTCTATTTTTACCTCAAAGAGCGCCCGCAAGGCGACATCAAAAAATTTATTGATTGGGTGATTAGCAAAGAAGGGCAAAAAGTCGTTACCGAAGTTGGGTATCTGCCGACGAAGAAGTTTTAATGGCGAAGTTTTAATCATAACGTTTTTATTGACATAGAGTTACGCATGGAACTTCAACCCGCACAGAACGAAGCAACAACAAATTCGACGAACCCAACAAACCCCTTTCTGCAACGCCGAAAGCGCCGTAGTGAGTGGTTTATTGAGCGCGGCATCACTGTTGTAGCGGGTGTTTCCATTACGCTGATTTTCCTGATACTCTCGTTTGTTGTGCGCGAGGCATTGCCGCTTTTCTTTGGTTCCGACAAAGCAGCACAAACCAGCCAACAACGTACCGCAGAGGCGGCTCTACGACCTGAGATTTATAATCCTGATGTAGTGTTGAACGCAAGCGAGACAGCTTCGGGCAGTAGTTTAAGCCCATTGCAACCCGAAATCTATAACCCCGATGTGACTCTTGCTACTACACCGTCAAGGAATCCGGCAATGAAGGAGCAAGCAATAAGCAACAAGGAATCAAACGACGAAAAGATTTCTGCCAGCAATATCCTTAGTACAACGTGGCAACCCGTGTCGTCGTCGCCGAAGTTTGGCATCATGCCACTTATCGTTGGCACAGCAAAAACGACGATTGTTGCAATCTTGATAGGCGCACCACTTGGCATTTTAGCAGCGCTCTACGCTGCATTTCTGGCACCAAAGCGGATTCGTGAGTTTATCAAGCCAATGGTGGAAATTTTAGCAGCGTTTCCGTCGGTGGTGATTGGCTTTTTTTGTTTATTAGCGCTTGGAAGTCTGATGCAAAGCTTGTTCGGACTCGAATACCGTTTGAATGCGTTCGTGGGTGGGCTTGGTTTGGCAATTGCCGTGATTCCTATTGTATTCACGATCACCGAAGACGCTCTGTCCGCTGTTCCCAAAACACTACTCGAAGCCTCGCTTGCAATGGGTTCCAGCACGTGGGAAGCCGCCTACAAAGTTATGCTACCCGCCGCTTTTCCGGGCGTATTTGCAGCAGTATTACTCGGCATCGGACGTGCATTTGGTGAAACGATGATTGCGCTGATGGCAACGGGTAATGCAGCGCTATTTTCCGCATCGTTCACCGACCCTGCGCGGACGCTTTCGGCAACGATTGGCGCTGAAATGGGCGAAGTTATTTGGGGTTCATCGCATTACAGTATCTTGTTTTTTCTCGGTATTTTGCTGTTCGTTGTCTCATTAACACTGAACGCCGTGACGGAGTTTTTCGTGAAAGAGCGCTTGGCAAAAAAGCTGCAAGGTAGCTGATCGGAGTTCTGATCGCTATAATTTTATGCTTTCTGTTTTACGTTGGGTGCTTTTGTGGCACGTACCCAAGCAACTAATGACCAAATGACTAATGACCAATAAACGACTGATAGGTTTTTTCGCCGTAGGAGTAGCGCTCACAGCAGTCGTAGCAATTGCTGGATTAGTGTTGAGTACGATGGGGACGTTCGTGGTGAAGGGACTGCCCCACGTATCGTGGGAATTACTCTCGGAGGCTCCCCGCAACAACAATACCGAAGGCGGCATCTTTCCTGCCATCTATGGCAC
>JANYIG010000014.1 GCA_025358765.1 Candidatus Kapaibacterium sp. | reverse complement strand
TGTTGGCATTTCTCCAATCGCAACGTATGGATGGCACCTGTAACTGGGCTCAACCCGGGCGTATATCAAAACTTTTTTCTTTTACCAGCGAGACGGAACCGCTCTTTGCGTAATTTTATGGTTACTTTTCCTTCCCCCCTCCAAATCCTCCGCTCCACCTTCGGCTACGACACCTTCCGCCTTGAGCAGCAACGAGCCATCGAAACCGTATTGCGCGGCGAGGACGCATTCGTGCTGATGCCGACGGGAGGCGGCAAATCGCTGTGTTACCAGATTCCTGCGTTGTGTTTGCAGGGCGTGGCGGTTGTGGTTTCGCCGCTTATTGCGCTGATGAAAGATCAAGTGGATACCCTGCGTTTGAACGGTGTTGAGGCGGCGTATCTAAATTCCACGCTCAACGATAACGAACAACGGTTGCTTGTAAGCCGCTTGCGCTCTGGTTCGCTCAAGATACTCTACATTGCACCGGAACGCCTTGTGACCGAACGTTTTTTATCGTTTTTAGCTACAGTCAATCCTTCGCTTTTTGCCATTGACGAAGCGCACTGTATCTCGCAATGGGGGCATGATTTTCGCCCCGAATACCGCGAACTGGCACGCCTCAAGCAGGTTTTTCCGCATGTTCCATTTATTGCGCTTACTGCTACAGCCGATGAACAGACACGCCGCGACATCGTTGAGCAATTAGTAATCCCAACGCGCAACGTTTTTGTTTCGTCGTTCAACCGTGCGAATATCCGCTATTTTGTGGAACCCAAACGCGATGCGTACAGGCGCGTGGTAGGGCATTTGCGCCAGCGATCGGGGCAAAGCGGCATCATTTACACGCTTTCGCGGGCGGGCGCGGAATCGTTGGCAGAGAGCCTGAAAGAAGACGGTTTTTCGGCATTGCCGTACCATGCGGGTTTGGAACGCGAGACGCGAACGCGGCATCAGGACTTGTTTTTGAAAGATGAAGTGCAGATAATTTGCGCCACGATTGCCTTTGGTATGGGCATTGACAAATCGAATGTACGTTTTGTTATTCACTACGATTTGCCCAAAAATATCGAAAGTTATTACCAAGAAACAGGGCGGGCAGGGCGTGACGGCGTTCAAAGCGATGCTATTTTGCTGTATTCCGCCGGTGATGTGGTGAAACTGCGGAAAATGGTCGCCATTGACGACAACCCCGAACAAACGCGGATTTTGGTGCAAAAGCTGCAAGAAATGGCGCGGTATGCCGAAGCTCGCACCTGCCGGCGGAAGTATTTGCTGCGGTATTTTGGAGAAGAATTTGAGTCAAACGAACATTCATGCGGCACGTGCGACATCTGTCTGAACCCACCACCACCTCAAGAAACCTACGATGCCACGCTCGTCGCGCAAAAATTCCTTTCGGCAATCGTTCGCACCGGAGAACGTTTTGGCGCGGGTTATGTGATTGAGGTGTTGCGCGGGAACAAGGAAAAAGTACGGCTTGAACACCTGAATCTGAAGACCTTTGGCGTGGGTGCAGACGTGAGCGTGAGCCAGTGGCGCGATGTTGCACGGGAACTCATAAACGAGGGTTGGTGTGACCGCGAGGATGGCGAATACCCGATTTTGAAACTCAACGAACGCGGTAAAACCGTTCTGTACAGCGGCGCACAGGTGATGCTTCCTCTGAAAGCTGACAAAACCTCACGCCGAGACCGTGCAAGTAATCAAGCAGCAAGTAACAACAACGCAAATCATCCCGTGCCAAGTAATGAAGCACTTTTCGAGCGCTTGCGTGTGGTGCGTCGCCGGATTGCTGACCGCGAATCGGTTCCGGCATTTGTGGTACTTTCCGATGCCACGCTGATTCAACTTGCGACGTATTTGCCGCTTTCCCTCACGGATATACGCCGCATTTCGGGGTTTAGCGATGCAAAAACAGAGCGCTACGGCGCAGCATTTTTGGAAGAAATCACGGCATATACAAACGAACATTCGTTGCCGACGCAGATGGATTTCGTAGCACAAAAGCGTGAACGACGCACGGAACCTGAAACCGTTCGCACCGAAACACAGCGCGTTTCGCTCGACCTGTGGCGCACGGGCATGACCATTCCGGCAATAGCGGCAGAGCGTGGTTTTACGGAGGACACAATTATGGGGCATTTGGCGCAGTTTTTGCCTTCGGGCGAGGTACATTTATCCGCGCTCGTGCCGGAGCACAAGGTGGAGACGATTGTTCAAACGTTGCGTGATGCGGGCTGGCGCGAAGGCGATGCGCTCAAACCTATCAAGGAAATAGTAGGCGAAGAATATAGCTATGGCGAAATCCGCACGGTTGGCAATGCAATGAATTTCAAGTGAAGTTTCGATAAAACTCTACAGCCCGCATAAGTGTTGAAATTTGACCAAGCATTATGAGCAATTTTTTTGATACGGAACTGCCGCGCAATGTTATGGGTAAACTTGCAGATGGGAATTGGAAAAAGATTAATCATCATTATCTGTGGTTATGGCAACAAAAAAACTCGATACTCTTGAAACGTTCTATGCGCCTGACCGCAGGATGTGGCGGGCTTGGTTAATGGACAATCATGCTAC
>JANYIG010000007.1 GCA_025358765.1 Candidatus Kapaibacterium sp. | reverse complement strand
CTTGTGGCTGAGCCACTCTTTCAGATCACTGAGGCTGGCAAGGTGTTACTCGCGAGGAATGAGACGATCACCTGTTGCGATGCGCAAACGGGCAATGTGCTGTGGTTTAATCGGCTTGAGGGTTTCAAAATCAGCTCGCTCGAATCCTCAGCTGATCGCCTGTATATTGCCAGCCAGGACGAAAAAGGGCAGCTCCTTGCGCTGAATGCGAGGAGTGGTGAAATCATCTGGAAGGCGACATTGGGTGTTGCCGGACCAGTGTTCCTCGCCTTTTTAGGCATGAGTTTATATCTTGTGGTCAAAGTGGGTGGCAAGGATCTCCGCTTGAAGTCGCTCGTACTTTCGGTTCCGTATTTATGGATGGTTGGGCTGTTCACGTTCTCGTCAGGCTTAATGCGTGGAGGTTTGCACGGAGAACCGCGACGCACGAATTTGGGGCAAAGCTATATGAACCCCGATAGCCCGCTTTACCGCGCTGATTGGTCGGTATATGTCTATATCACGTTGATTGGTGCGTGTGTCATGTCGCTGGCGATGTTGATATACTTTATTGTATTCTTCACAACCGCATTCTCGAAAAAAGTCCGCGAAGAAGTGTTGGAATTCCCGCTTTCGGAGGCATATCACGATGAGCCAGCAAAACTCTTCTTGAACCTCAAGCCTTGGATTCTGATTGCCGTCGTGATGATTGTGATAGCCTACACACCAGTGTTGTACGACGTTGCACGTGGGACATTTAACAATGCTCCGGGGTATTCGCCGCTCAGCCCTGCGCCCGATACTCCAGAAGATACCCAACAGCCAAGCTCGCAACCACAAGGAAAGTAGCCATGAAAGACATTGAAACACGGCATGATATAGAGTGTTTGCTCACGCATTTCTACTCGCAAGCCCTTCAGGACGAAATAATAGGCTTTATCTTCACAGATGTTGCCAAAATCAACCTCAAGAGTCATCTGCCTATAGTAACGGATTTCTGGGAAACGCTTTTATTGGGAACGAACAGCTACCGTGGCAATCCTATGGCAAAGCATCAGCAATTGCACGGCATGATGACGCTCACTGCCGTTCATTTTGACCGATGGCTTCTGTTGTTCCACAATGCGGTAGATGAGCTTTTTGAGGGACGACGTGCAACGGAGGCAAAAGCTCGCGCTCAGGCAATTGCCACCTCCATGTATTTGCAGATTGTTCGATAATGCACGATGTTTCATCACCCTTGAGGTAATATACAATTACGACTATGAAGAGAATGACTTGTGCCGCATCGTATCTTATCGCAGCAATTGTTCTGCTCGCGGGCTGCGCTAAACAATCTGCTGAACAGTCCGTTGAGCAAACAGTACAAGACACAGGTTTTGCACTTATAGCGCAGGATAGTACTTCAATCAGGTTTCCGGATGGTTTGCGCGGCAAAACGCTCGTTGTAGGGTTCATCTACACACACTGCGCGGGCGTATGCGAGATAATTACCAGCACAATGAAGCGGATTGCACACCAAATACAGGATACAAACATCGTCTTTGTGGAACTAACGTTCGACCCCGAACGAGATACCCCAAGCCATCTACTGGAATACGCTGCGCTGCATGGATTGGACGAAGCGGTGAAAAATGGTCGCTGGATGTTTCTGACAGGCAATACACATATAGTGGATTCGCTCATGCAACGGTATGACATTATTACACAAAAAACTTACACAACGCTGACTGAAACAGGCGAGAAGGTGTATTTTATTGATCACACCGACCGCATTTGTCTGATAGACGCTCGTGGAGGTGTTTGCAAGGAATATGAAGGCAGCAGTGTGGAACCGGAAACAGTACGTGATGCTTTGAAACATATTGCCAGCAATCAACCTTATTAAACCATTTCGATTCTACTTATTTTTTTGGAGTTGTTATAATGAATGCATTTTATTCACAAATTTCCCGCCGAACAGCCATACTCTTGTTACTTGTTATGACATTGTTTGCTGGGTTTACTGGGGGTTGCAAGCCGTCAGCGGAGGTTGATAACCGTAATGGCGACAAATCATCTACGGCAAAAAATGTTTCTGCCACAGGAGATGAAGTGCTACCGATGACCTACGCACCGGAAGTACCGCTGCCCACAAACCGCACGGAATCTAAAAAAGTGATAATTCATTTGGAAACCCGCGAAGTCGTTAAACGCCTCGCAGACGGCGTGGAATACACGTTTTGGACATTTGGCGGCACCGTACCCGGTCCGTTCATCCGCATCCGTGAGGGTGACGATGTGGAGTTTCATTTGAACAACCACCCCTCAAGCAAAATGCCGCATAATATTGACCTGCACGCTGTTACAGGTCAAGGCGGCGGGGCGGCGGCTTCATTTACTGCACCCGGACACAGCTCACAGTTTTCGTTTAAGGCGCTCAATCCGGGTCTCTACGTGTATCATTGTGCCACTGCGCCTGTTGGGATGCACATTGCCAACGGCATGTATGGTTTGATTTTCGTGGAGCCAAAAGAAGGGCTACCGAAAGTAGATAAGGAATTGTACGTAGTGCAAAGTGAGTTCTACACGGAAGGCAAGTATGGCGATGCTGGCGTACAGCCGTTTTCTATGGAAAAAGCCGTCCACGAAGACCCTGACTATGTAGTATTTAACGGCTCTGTCGGCGCTCTTGCAGGCGACAACGCTGTCAAAGCAAAGGTTGGCGAAACAATTCGGGTGTTTGTGGGCAATGGTGGACCAAATCTGGTGTCATCTTTCCATATTATCGGTGAAATTTTTGACAAAGTTTATACCGAAGGTGGTGTGCTTCCGAACCAGAAAAACGTGCAAACAACTCTCATTCCGGCGGGTGGTTCAGCAATTGTAGAATTCAAATGCGAAGTGCCGGGTACGTATATTTTGGTGGATCACTCAATTTTCCGTGCCTTCAACAAGGGAGCGATTGGAATGATAAAGGTAGAAGGCGCAGAAAACAAGGAAATTTACTCCGGCAAACAAAGTGATTTTGTGTATTTGCCCGAAGGTGGAGCTATCCAAAAAATGCCCGAAGAAGCCGCAAAACCTTCTGCGCCTCTGTCGCAAGCAGAGTTAAAGACTAAAGGTAAAACAATTTTTACAGCAAACTGCGTGGCGTGTCACCAAGCCGAAGGACAGGGCGTTCCAACCGTGTTTCCGCCGATTGCAAAGTCTGATTACCTCATGGCAGACAAACAACGTGCCATCGAGGTACTGCTGAAGGGCTTACAAGGCACGGTTCAAGTAAACGGTAAACCGTACAATAATGTAATGCCAGCCCAAACTTTGACTGACGAAGACATTGCAGCCGTGCTGACATTTGTACGTTCAAGTTGGGGTAATGGCGGTGATGCGGTTTCGCCGGAAGAAGTCAAAAAAATACGCAATAGTAGCAAAAAAGCAACAGCGGCGAACGAATAACTTTACCAAATAACCACGACGCAAGGAAGGAAGGGTCTCAGATGGCTACAAACAAGATGAACATTCGGCAATACTCCCAGCGTGAGGAACTCGCCAATGCGCTGACGCACGGTCTTGGGATATTGCTTGGGGTTGTTGGTTTAACGCTATTGGTGGTGTTTGCTGCTTTGCGAGGCGATGCTTGGCATATTGTCACCGCGAGCGTGTACGGCGCAAGTTTGGTGCTACTGTACACTGCATCAACACTTTATCATTCATTTCGCAAACCCAGCATCAAAAGAGCGCTGCGGGTTTTCGACCACTGTTCGATTTACCTGCTCATTGCCGGCACCTACACACCATTTATGTTGGTATTTTTGCGAGATACTGTTTGGGGCTGGTCTCTGTTAGGTGTTATTTGGAGTTTGGCGTTGGCTGGCATTGTGTTTAAGGTGTTTTTTACGGGGCGATTTCGACTTATTTCGACACTTGTATATGTAGCGATGGGATGGGCTGCAGCATTTGCCATCCAGCCAATGCTTGAGCGCATTCCTACTCACGCTTTACTGTGGCTGCTTATTGGAGGTCTGATATACAGTGGCGGCTCGATTTTGTACCTTTGGAAAAAAATACCATACAATCATGCGCTTTGGCATCTATGTGTTCTTGCTGGCAGTATTTGTCACTTTATTGCCGTTTTTGAATATGTTATTCCCTGATATTGGGCGCGGAGAAGACAGAATGAAGTCTGTATATATTTGCGCTACTCTGTCAACTGACTATGAAATAACATCATGATGAAAACCTATACTTCCATAATTCTTGGCTGTTCCCTTGTGTTTGTGAGTACCTTCGGTAAACCAATGCCAGTGTTCACTGTAGCGCCTTCCGCAACGGGTGCGATGGCTTTTATTCCGGCAGGCACGTACAAGCCACTCTACAAGCAAGATGGGAAGACTGAATCAATACGTGTTGTAGGGTTTTATTTAGATGTGTATCTGGTGACAAACCGCGACTTTTTGGAATTTGTCAAACACAATTCCTCGTGGCAGCGCTCGCGTGTTAAGGGTATTTTTGCGGATTCCACATACTTAAAACACTGGCAAGGCGATACAATTTTGGGAGACAAAGCACCACCTGATGCTCCGGTGGTGAATGTATCGTGGTTTGCAGCGAGCGCATATGCTGAGTGGCGGGGCAAACGACTGCCTACAACTGCGGAATGGGAGCTTGCTGCAGCCGCCTATAAACGATCGCTTCCAGAAACGAAAGGCAACCCCGCTAAGTACATTTTGGAATGGTATAGCAAACCGACGCTTTCTGTGCTGCCGCGTGTGGGTTCGACGTTCAAAAACGATTTTGGCGTGTTTGACCTGCATGGCTTGGTGTGGCAGTGGGTGGAAGATTTTAACTCCTCGCTCACAAGCGGCGAGTCGCGCGGGGATTCAGGGTTGGAAAGAACACTTTTTTGCGGTTCGGCTTCAGTATTCTCGGCAAATCCATCTGACTATGCAGCGTTTATGCGTTACGGGTTTCGAGGCAGCTTGAAAGCTTATTATACAACAGCAAATCTGGGATTTCGTTGTGCGAAAGATAGATAATCGTTTATGAGAGTTTATTCCGAATAATACTATGAAAACCTTTTTATTGCTTGCTGTCGTCGTACATCTTGTTCTCAACATTCATGATGTGGCGGCACAGTCATCGTCAAAACAAACAAAAGCAAAACAACAATTGAGCGATGCCTCCATCTATAATCTTGGCTCTATATGGACAAATCAAGATGGTCAAACGGTTTCGCTGGATACACTTAAAGGAAAAATCCACGTAGTAGCGATGGTATTCACAAGCTGTAAATACGCCTGCCCACGCATTGCAGCCGACATGCAGGCTTTGGAGCGCCGACTACCTTCTGAACAAAAAAATAACATTGATTTTCTATTATTTTCATTCGATACAAAACGCGACACTCCTAAAAAGCTACGTGAATTTGCTTCTCAAAGCGGCTTAGACCTAAAGCATTGGACGCTCTTTCGAGGCTCGAAACTCGACGTGCGACGGTTTGCGGCGGTGCTGGGTGTGAACTACAAACAGGACGCAAATGGTGATTTTGCTCATTCTAACATCATTACTATTTTAAATGTCAAAGGCGAAATAGCATATCAACAAATTGGCTTGGGTGCAGACCCAACGGCAGCGCTGGAAGCTATTGCGAAAGTAATCAAGCAGTAACCCACTCACGATAAAGACCGATAGATAAAAGTTTCTGAATCCTCTAAAACAACAACGTAGGAATTATTTCATCAACTTATCTTCATGGAGTCATTATGATAACGCTTACTACCATCCTTGTGCCAACGGATTTTTCCGAATATTCGGTACGTGCACTTGATTTTGCTCTTGCCTTAGGTCAGAATTCCTCTATAAAATTGCATATTATTCACGTTGTAGAGCCATTGGCATATATGACTGAGTGGGGAGCAATTGATAATGAAAGCCTAACGGTAACTATTGAAAAATCCGCCGGCGAAGAACTCCAAAAACTTGCTGCCGCGCTTAAAGAAAAAGGCATACAGGTCAGCACTGCTGTATTAACAGGGCATCCAGAGGATGAAATCGTCCGCTACGCACGGGAGCAGCATGTGGACGTTATCAGTATGGGTACACACGGAAGACGTGGTGTTGCACATCTACTTTTTGGCAGCACTACCGAACGCGTGTTGCGTTCCGCACCTTGTCCAGTGCTGTCCGTGCCGCTTCTAAAATCAGCATACACCCAGAGCCAGAAATCGTGAACAGCATCTAAAAAAATATCGTCATACATCTATCTCATGAACCCATTATTTTTTTTATCTTTACCTATACCTGATTTTACAGAGGGATCCATCCAACAAAACATGCACGACGCGGAAGACCTTGACATTTCCTTTATTCGCGTTAAACATAGTTTTGGTAGATGTTTGTTGAATAATAATTTTTCAATTGGTTTTATGACATTTTCTTAGCGAGCCATCCGGCAATTCGCGCAAAATTTGCCAATACGGACTTAGCCACACAAAAGCATCTACTGCGACATGGATTGAATATGTCTCTTATGTTTGCTGATGCGGAAGGTAAAAAAGTGGCGCAGTCTCCGATGGAACACTTGCGACATAGCCATAGCAAAGGTGTTCACGATATTGAGCCTTGGATGTACGCTCATTGGACCGACAGCCTGATACAAACAGTTTCCGAATGTGACCCGCGTTTCACCGAGCAGTTAGGAAAAGAATGGCGGCTGTGCTTCAATCGTGCGATCGAGTTCATCAAACGTGGCTACGAACACGGTTAATTTCAAACAGAACTTATTCGCTGCAATCTCATGTTGTAGCACCATTCACTCATACTTTCAAAGGATACATTATGAAATTCTCAACATTCCGTGCAGCAATCGCGATAAGTGCTGTATTGTTTGTGGGTACTGCATTTACCCCTACGGTTCATGCACAAGATAAAGCCGCAATGATGACCAAAGGCGAAAAAGTCTATAAGGCGTACTGCCTGACGTGCCATCAGGCGAATGGTCAGGGCTTGGCAAGCGTGTATCCACCCGTTGCCAGCTCGGATTACATCAAAACCAAAGGCATCAAAGATGTGATTTTGGGGGTACTCTGGGGCAGAAACGGCAAATTAACCGTTAATGGCAAAGAGTATAATGGCGTGATGAACCCAATTCCATCGAATTACACCGATGAAGATGTTGCGGCAGCCGTGACCTACGTGATGAATTCATGGGGTAATCCGGGTGGAACAACGACAGCAGCAGAGGTAAAAAAAGTTCGCGCCGAAGGCAAGCCGAAGAAGAAATAACTCGAAGGCTCGCAAAAATTTTCAAAAACGAGGCTATCCTGAACGTAGAACGTTTGGGATAGCCTTATTGCTGTTTATACCCCCTACATTTACTGCACTGCCACGGGGAATGTAATATCAATATCGCTTTCAGGACTTCTTGTTATGCCATCTTTTTTCATATCATCGTAGTGACCAAGTACAATATTGAGATTACCCGATACAACACCGCCCGCCGACACAGAAACCGTATAATTCAAGCCAATAGGGAGTCCCTTACTGTCTTTGTCGGTGAGGATAAACGTTACACGGTTGGATATGCCAACAGTTGGCGTGTAAAAAAACTGATGCTCGTCTTGGAGGCGTTTATAATCTTGTGTTAAATCAATAATCGGGGTTTTGAGATCGTTTTGTGCTTCGATGATGCCAGTGTAGGTTCTACCTGCGGTTAGACGCAGAGTATCAATCCGAACGACTGCTGCAGCATTGACGGCGGTGCTTGTGCTGCGCCAGATTGCTTTAACGATTTCTTGCGGGTTGCTGCTCGTGAGCGTGAGCGTCACAACATTTGGCAATACTTCTTCTAACTGATTGCCACTGTCCGCTGGATTACTTTCTTTTTTACACCCCGTGCTGACCAGCAACAGCGCTGATACCATGCTCATCACAACGCCGAACAACAAAAAACGTTTCATAGATATACAATGCTCCTTTTGAGAAAATAATGATGAGAATGGCTGTGTCAGCTAGGTAAATACTATTGTTGATGTCCATTCGATTCTGCCTTTAGCGGATCCATACCAAATGGAATCGAGATGCGAATAACAATATTTCGTCCCGCATCATCGGTGAAATAACGGTAGCGGCTCAGATAATCTCGATATGCGTTGTTCAACATGTTTTGAACGCTGATATTCCAGCGTACAGGCTGTTCCCAGAGCTTCCATGCGCCCCCAAATGTGATATCCAAAAGCCCGTATCCGGCGGGTGGTGGCGCATAATCAACATTTGCCGGAGCGCGGTCTTGCCGCCGAACGAGCGTTGAAATAAGTTCCACGTACACACTGTGCAATGTTCCCGTGAACGGCGCATCCCACCTTGCATTCAACCGTAGGCGGTCGGCAGGCATTTGGAAAAGCGGCTCGTTCGTGTTGAGGTTGTCACCACGCACGAGCGATAGATTCCCGCCAAGCGAAAATTCATCAAACATTTGCCATCGTATTTGTGTTTCCACGCCACGCAATAACGCCTTTGCCTGACGATACCGAAATGTCGGGAACGTCCCGCGCACTGTGACAGTTGGATTTTGCACATCGGGTAGCAAAAAGATAAAGTCATTTATCAAATTACAATACACGCTGAACTCCGCATGAATGCTTGCTTCGTTATAATGAAGCGTCATATCTGCTGCGTAACTGCGTTCGCGGCGGAGATTCGGGTCGCCAATTTCAAACTGTGCTGTACCGTGATGCACGTCGTTACTAAACTGCTCATTCACCTGTGGCGGTCTCCATGCGGATGTAAGGTTCATCGCAAGCGACCAGCAACCATTCGTTGATGCAGAGTCTTTTCCATCACGATTGCCGTTGAAATACCAAAGTACCCCCAAAGCACCCGTCACACTCGAGAATATTTGTGTGGTATCCGGCAGATTGCGAGCTTCGATGCCGTAAATCTGTACGTAGCGTGTGTCAAACCGTACACCGGCATTAAAGAGCCAATCACCTACAGCATAGTTTTCAAGTGCGTAAATGCCGCCACTGTACGCCCGAAAACCCGGAATCAAATAGACACGCCCCGTGCGGGCATTACTCTGGCGTGTACCACTCATTCCCGCCGTGCCAGAAAGTGTACCCTCACCGATGGTAATGGGAGTATGCCGGAGCTTCAAGTCGAGAGAGTTCGTGGTCAATTCCAATCCTAATGCTGGACGTGCCAGGGCAGAGAGAAGATTGACTGAATCCCGCACACGGAAGTTATGGGCATCGTATTCGCTGCGATTATTTTGCTGCCAACCGTACTGCATCTCTAAACGACCGATGCCCATAGCATAAAAACCGCTCACCGACCACAAATCATGCGTGATTTCTTGTTTGGGCGGATTAATGTCGTAGGAAAATGTATAATCCACAAACGGTCGCCCGTACTCAATAGCACGAAGCAAGTCATTCAACGTGCCTATGTGCGAACCACGAAAAATGCCTAATTCCGTGCTGAAATGCGAATAATATGCCTCAATGCCGTAGTCTCGCCGCTTGTAGCCGACATTGAGGGAGCCATTCGCCTCGCGGAAGCCTGTGTTTCCCATCACGTATTCTGCCGTTTTGGTATCGCCAGCTTGCCGTAAACTACCCTGCAAGCGCCATCCCAAGCCATCAAAAGGTGTTCCGCCCTCCACAAATGCC
Source organism: Candidatus Kapaibacterium sp. (assembly GCA_025358765.1). Lineage (GTDB taxonomy): Bacteria > Bacteroidota > Ignavibacteria > Kapaibacteriales > UBA4661 > JANYIG01. The sequence continues at coordinate 23,871 of JANYIG010000007.1, read as the reverse complement.
GACGACGCGCCCTGTCTATTGTTCGTAAAACCATTGAGCGATACCTCGCCACGAATGATATTTGTCGCGGGTAGTTCGCGGGGCAACAGTCGCACCACACCACCAATAGCACCCATCCCGTACTCAACACCAGCAGCACCCTTCAGAACTTCAATCTGTGCTGGGGCAAATGGGTCAATTTCTGGTGCATGTTCAGCCCCCCACTGCTGCCCTTCTTGAGCCACGCCCGCATTCAGCACCAACACACGCTGACTATGAAGCCCACGAATGACGGGTTTTGCAATCGAGGGTCCTGTTTGCAATAATGTTACACCTGTAACGGTTTTGAGCGCGTCGCCAAGCGTTTGTCCGCGCTCACGGTCAAGTTCAGCCGCGCTGATAAGCGTTGTTTGTTGTGTGGCAGAACCCGTGTTTGTTGTGCGTTGCCCATCTACTTTGATGCCCGCAAGTTTTACGGCTTCTTGCTTCAGAGTGACTATCAGCACTATGCTGTCACGTATTACAAGACGTTGTGTATTATGAGCATAACCAAGCAGATGCACATCTATTATGTAAGCTCTCTGCGGCAAATTCATAAATTCAAATTGCCCGTTATTGTTTGTAATCTTTCCTTTGGATGGCTCTTTAAGCGACGAGTCTTTAAGAACAACAACCGCACCCGAAAGTGGCTTTCCGTTGGCAGCATCACGCACCATACCGGAAAGAACGCCATATTCCTGTGCTAAGAGGTTATCAGATATGAAGCCAAACACCAGCACCATAATAAACCAAATCGCTGTAAGGCAGCTCAACACTGATGAGCGTGTAGCTGTAACGAAAATGTTTCTTGTGCAGTTATTCTCAGATAGGAGGAAGTTCATGAGGCAAATTTAGCGCAAATCATTTGCAATAGCAAATCATTTGCAATAATCACTCAAAAGAGCCTATTCCGATTATTGTACGGAGCTGTCATGCCAGCCCCAGCCGGAGTCCGCACCACATCTGGATTCCAGCCTTCGCTGGCATGACATACAAAAGTAATCGGAATAAACGCTAATAATGCAAATAATAATGCTCTTTGATAATCGTGGTTCAACAGACACGTACGATTTTAATTGCTCAAGAACGTAGAAAATATTGCGTTCCATGCGTGAAATTGCTACTTTTGAATGAAGTATTCTGGTTCGTATCTCTCCAACTATCACTACCAATTCAGAAACTCAGAACGAGAGGCAACAACATGAACGATATAAAAACTCCTCGTGTTCTTCGCATCAGTACACGCTGTGCCCAAACGTTGGTAACCACCACTGTTGCTGTCACTACCGCCTTGTGTCTGATGTTCAGCACTGCGCTGTTTGCACAGAAGAAGCCTACACCGCCTTCATTTGAGGATGACACACTTATCGTCTTCACGCCAGCACGACCGTTTATTGAAAAGGTTGAGACAACGCGCCGCGCCGTCAATGGTTCGGGCATGAATATTATCTTTTCGGGTAATGGTTTTGGATTTGGCGGGTTTTATCAACACGAACTTTCATCTTCTCTGACGCTAGTTGCAGATTTTTTCTTTTCCGGTAGGCAAAACTCCGATGAATACGAAGTGGCAGACTGGCGGCTTCAACGCTACATTGTACCCGACAAACTCAATCGTTTGTTTATGCTTCCACTGACTGTTGGCGTTCAATACAAACTTGGCGCTCTAAGTTTCACCGATGCCCTCAAACCGTTTGTGCAAGCGGGAATTGGCTCAACGTTTGTAATTGCAGCGCCGTACATCCGTGACAATACCTATTACGAATTCTTCCCATCATTCGGTGAAGCTACGGTGTATGCACGGTTCGGGGGATTTATTGGACTCGGCACGAGCCTTCCCTCTGTCGGTAACTCCATCAGCAATATTGTGGTGCGGTATTATGTCATACCCTTTGGCGGCGATGGGCTGGAAAGCATGAATAGCTCAACAACACAGATACCGCCCATTCGAGACTTCGGCGGATTGTTCTTTACATTTACCGTAGGATGGAGATTTTAAGCAATGGTAAGCTCTTCACGAGATTGGTTTTCTGACCTGTGGTTTTCAGCGCCGCGTTTGATGGGTGGTTTGATGTCTGGAACATCGCTCGACGGCATAGATGCCGCTGTGGTGGAGTTTTATCGAAACGGCGACAATCACGCCATGCGGCTGAAAAGCTCAATAGCGCTTGATTTTCCACCCGCCGTTGCGGAAACACTCAAAGCAATGACAAAGGCGACAAACATTGATAAAGCTGAGTCTGTATCTATTATTGATGTGTCAACCGTTCATACAGGGTTAAGCCATTTATACGCTGAGGCTGTTCGCAAAGCTTGTGTACAAGCGGGCGTGGCGGTGAATGCGTTAGAGGCGGTCGGAATGCACGGGCAAACGGTGTGGCATCAACCAACAGGCGTGGGGTTTGGCGAAACCACGGTGCGCTCCACGCTGCAACTCGGCTCGCCCTCAATATTGGCGAACCTGCTTGGTGTGCCGGTCGTAGGCGACTTCCGTGCCGCAGATATGGCGCTTGGAGGGCAGGCAGCGCCGCTCGCGCCGATGTTCGATTACCATTTCCTTCGCAAAGCCGATGAAAACGTTATTGCGCTTAATCTTGGTGGAATTGCCAATATTACGATTATCCCTGCCGGAGCGTCGGAAGAACGTGTGATTGCCTTTGATACGGGACCGAGTAACCTGCTCATAGATGCTTCTACACTCAAGTTTTTTGGCAAACGGTATGACACTGGTGGTAGCATTGGTGCAGCGGGACGTGTGCTTTCGCGCTTTATGGAGGCATTAAAGGACGAACCGTATATTACACTTCCACCGCCAAAATCCACCGGACGCGAGCTTTTCAACAAAGAATTTCTTGAAAAAGCACTTGAATACACATATTTCGATGCCCAGCCCGCCGAAGATGTCGTACGAACGGTCACGGAATACACGGCGTGGAGCGTTGCCGAGAACATTCGTCGTTTTGCGGTCGAAAACAATTTTATTGACAATAGCCTTCACACACGCATCATTGCTGGCGGCGGCGGCACAAACAACCCTTGTTTGATGGACGCGCTGCGCCGCGAACTCCCCGATATGACTGTTGAAACAACGGATGCCTACGGCATTCCTGCCGATGGAAAAGAAGCGATTTTTTTTGGCTACTTGGCGTACAGGACGCTTGGCGGCTTGCACGGCAATCTGCCGTCGGTCACAGGAGCAAGCCGTAAAGCGGTATTGGGGAGTATTTCGATTCCATGAACAACCCATCAAGAACTTTTTTTCTAATGTGCTTCTGCCCAGTTTTTGCCCGTTCCTAATTCCACCACAATAGGCACAGCATTTTCTCCTTCGCCGAGCGCCATCGCACCTTCCATGCAAGATTTGACAAGGTTTGGAAGGATATACTCTTCTTCAGGAATCATCTCGAACACTAACTCGTCGTGGATTTGCAAGAGCATCTTTGACTGGAGGTTTTGCTCCTTCATTGCTCGGTAAACTGCCACCATTGCGAGTTTCATCATCTCCGCCGCCGTGCCTTGAATCGGCATATTGATTGCCGCACGTTCAGCGCCAGTGCGAGCTACGCGGTTATGGCTCGTGATGTCAGAAAAATAACGCCGCCTACCCATAAGCGTTTGAGCGTAGCCTATTTCGCGGGTTTTGGCGATAGTTGAATCAATATATTCTTTGATGCGTGGATATTTGATGAAATAATTATCAATAATCTCCTTTGCCTCGGAACGCGAGATTTTAAGTTGTTTCGACAAACCAAATGCGCCCTGCCCGTACATCACACCAAAATTCACCGTCTTTGCAACGCGGCGCTGGTCGCGCTCTACGTGGTCAACACCCACGCCAAAGAGCGTTGCTGCCGTTGCCGCATGAATATCTAAGCCATTCTTAAAGGCGTTCACCAACGTTTCGTCGCCACAAATATGCGCCATAATTCGTAATTCAATCTGCGAATAGTCAGCTGAAAGCAAGACCATTTCAGGCTTTTGAGCGATGAATGCTCGACGGATTTCGCGCCCAAGTTCGGTGCGAATCGGTATATTTTGCAGGTTCGGATCGGTCGAAGACAAACGCCCCGTACCAGCAATGGTCTGATTGAACGTTGTATGAACACGCCCCGTTCGGGCATTGACCATTTTTGGAAGCGCTTCAACATAGGTAGATTGAAGTTTTGCATATTGGCGGTATTCAAGCATAAGTTCGGCAATCGGATAATTTTCCGAAAGCTCTTCCAGCACTGAAGCATCTGTGCTGTAGCCAGTTTGTGTCTTTTTGAGAGGCGGAATTTTCATACGCTCGAACAAAATTTCGCCGAGTTGTTTGGGCGAATCCACATTAAATTCACCAACGCCATATTGCTCCACCTCGCGGAAAATCTGGCGTTTAAGGTCATCCATTTGTTGCTTCAATAAAACAGAAATCGTACCGAGCGCAGGTGTATCAATCGCAACACCATTAAATTCCATTTCCGTTAGTGCTTCCACCACAGCAAACTCCACTCGCTCGGCAAAATCCAACAAACCTTCTTTTTGCAATTCCTCTCGCAGACGCAAGGCGAGTTTGAGCGTCACGTCTGCGTCTTCGGCGGCGTATTCTGCCACACGTTCCACAGCCACGTCACGCATAGAAATTTGTTCTTTTTTCTTCTCGCCAATCAAATCCGAAATTGGCACAGGCTTGTATTCCAGCCATTTTTGAGCGAGCGCATCCATGCCGTGCTGCATGTCGGAGTTCAGCACGTAGCTTGCGAGCATTGAATCAAAGGCAATTGGTGACACATCTACACCATAACGCCGCAAAATTACCGCATCAAACTTGGCGTTTTGTCCGCACTTTGGAATCAGAGGGTTCTCAAGAAGAGCCTTAAGGGAAGCAGCAATCAATAATGGGTAATGGGCAATGGGTTTGATTTGTGTAGATTGGGGAGCATCGAATAAATTCCCCTGTATGGTTAATTTTTCTGATTGCTCCGATTCCCTTGATTCTTCCAACGTTTGCGGTTGTACATCATTCTCATTTATTGTGAAAGGAACGTAGAATGCCCGCCCTTCTTTGCTTGCAAAGGACATACCCACGATATCGCAGTTCATCATATCCAGTGATGTCGTTTCAGAGTCGAATGAAAGTAGTGAGGCACTTTGCAGTTCTTCCACCATAACGTTGAGTTTTTCCGGCGTATCCACAAGTATGTATTCGTGCGGCGTATCACGAATGGTTTTTAATGAAGTTTGTGTGGGCGGTATTGCTATGTTTTCTTGTGCTCCTGCCCTCGCAGCAGTAGAAGCGTTTACTTCTGGGGCAATAAATTTTCCCAGCATTGTGCGAAAGCCCAACGACAAGAAAAACTCCCGAAGCGTCTCCGTGTCGGGTTTCCGGCGGACAAAATCCTCCAGATGCAGATCCACTGGCACGTTGAGGTCAAGAGTGACAAGCTCTTTTGAGAGAAACGCCATCTCACGGTCAGCTTCAAGTTTCTTGCGAACGGCTTCTTTGCTAATTTCTGGCAAATGTTCATACACCGCTTCAAGTGAACCATATTGCTGTATGAGTGGAATCGCCGTTTTTTCGCCAATGCCTTTCACGCCCGGTACGTTATCGGAAGCGTCGCCGATAAGTGCTAATACGTCAATTACTTGGTGGGGTGCAACGCCGAATTTTTTGTGAACGCCTTCAATATCCATCACATCATACTCGCCCATCGTAAAACCGGGCTTGAGCAATTTCACTCGGTCGGTAACAAGTTGGCAATAGTCTTTGTCGCTCGTAACGCAGAATACATCTACGTCGGACGAAGCAGCCGCACGAAGTGCAAGCGTTCCGATGATGTCATCCGCCTCAAAACCGGGCATTTCGATTTGTGTCAGATTCAGCAGCGACACCATCTGTTTAATGCGAAGTAGTTGTGGCGCGAGGTCAGCAGGAAATTCGGGGCGGTGAGCCTTATACTGCTCAAAACGTTCGTGGCGGAACGTGGGCGCGGCGGTATCGAACGCAACGCAGACGTAATCCGGTTTTTCCTTGTTCAAAATTGTGGAAAGAATATTTCCAAATCCAAACACTGCGCCAGTAAGCTCTCCGGTGGGAGCTTGCAAGCCCATTTTGCTCATGGCGTGATAAGCACGGAACACAAGTCCCATTGCATCGAAGAGGAGAAATTTTGCCATACAAACAACGGAAAAAAACGAGAAAGAGTGATGAGACAATTATTCTGTGGCAATATAGCTACGAACGTGCATTCACACAACAATCACGCCTTCGCGCTTTATGATCTATGCTTTGGATAACCAGCTTTACACGGGAAACGCCGTTGATACGTTTTTGCGGGCATGGCAAGTACTGTTTCACAACATTGTTGACAATTCTTGGACAACTCAGTTTTGTGTGCTATTTTTCGTAAGAATTCAATCAATTAAAAGGCAAACGCGATGAATAACGAAGAAAAACTTGTGGAACTCATGTCGCTGATGCTGGATGAACTCCGTGAAATCAAGCAAGAGCAACGTGAAATGAAGCAAGAAATGAAAATCGTGAATGACCGTTTAGGTGCATTGGAATATGCCGTTTTGAACGATACACGTGAATTGCGTGCCCGTGTAGAGCGCTTGGAAGCACGTGTTGGCAAAATCGAACATCAATAATCTTCAATCTTCACCATACATCGTACCACACACCCGATAAATTATGCAGTTTCTCAATCCTCTCGTTCTTCTTGGGCTTGCCGCCGCTTCGATTCCCATTTTGTTGCATCTGTTCAACCTTCGTAAGCTCCAAACGGTTGAGTTTAGCACACTTGCGTTTCTGAAGGAACTCCAAAAAACAAAAATTCGCAAACTTAAGATGACGCAGTTGCTCTTGCTGTTGCTGCGCGTGTTGATTGTAGTGTTTGCGGTGTTGGCGTTTGCTCGTCCGGCAGTGAAAACTTCGTTTCCGGGATTAGGAGCGCGAGCAAAAAGTTCGGTCGTCATTATCATCGACAATTCGTTCAGCATGGAAGTAGCAGACGAGCGTGGTGTGCGGCTAAAGCAGGCAAAAGATGCAGCCTTGAATATCATAAAAACACTTGGCGAAGGCGATGAAGTGGCGCTCGTGCAGATGGCAGATTTATCGGATAAACGCTTTTTTGAATTTACGCGAGATTTTGGGCTTTTGCGCGAAGAAATCCAGAAAATACCAACCTCTTACACGACAGCAAAGTTAGAATCGGCGCTGCGACTGACATCTTCGATTGTCTCGAACTCGAAAAACCTGAACCGCGAAGTATTCATTATTACGGACGCGCAAAAAAACATTCTCCACGACGAACAAACCGACTCGCTGAAGCTCTTCAACGTTTCCACGGCGTTGTATTTGATTCCCATTGGTGTTGGCTCCAAAGCTGGCGAACGCAATCTTTCGGTAGATTCGCTGCACCTAATAACCCGCATTTTCGAGCCGAGCAAACCCGTCGAGGTAGAAGCCCGCATTCGCAATAGTGGCGCGGAAGCCGCTCAAGGAGTGATTGTGAGCCTTATGATGAACAGCGAACGTGTAGCGCAGCGTACCGTAGATATCCCAGCCGGCGAAACTCGTACTATCCCTATCGCTGCTGCTGCGCCTGAACGCTCCGCCATACAAGGAAACGCAAAAAATGGACTTGTGAAGGCAAGCGTGGAAGTCGAAGGCGATGTCCTGGATGCAGACAATAGACGTTATTTCGCGTTTGTGCTGCCCGAAAAACCCAGAATCGGCATTGTTGGTATTTCACAGGAGACGAATTTTCTGGCACTCGCACTTGCGCCCGATGCTGCCATTGGTGGAAAATCGAACGTCTTGCAGCTGCCACCAGAAGCACTTTCTGCGGCGAATCTCAATGAATTTGATGCGCTGTACCTCGTGAATCTACCGCGTTTTAGCATCAGCGACATCGCACGGTTGCAAAATTTTCTGCAAAATGGCGGCGGCGTATTCATCTTTGCGGGTGACAAAAGCGATATTGCATCCTACAATAGTACGATTTTAAGCGCCTTCCAGCTTGGTCAGGCGGTAAATAAAGAATACCGTGCCGAACAACCTGCGGAATTCTCGTTCGTGGACAAATCTCATCCGCTTTTTACGGGCGTATTCAAGACAACGAGCGGGCAATCATCACAAGCTCCACAAGAAGGCTCGACCCCCCGCACCGTCGAGTCGCCCAAACTGCTCCGCGCTCTGCCGCTCATAAAAGACGCATTGCCCTCACAGGCGCTTATTGACCTACCCGACGGCGTATTTCTTGCCGAAAGCAAGATTAGTAACGGAAAAGTATTTTATTGCGCCGCGCCACCGACAACGAATTTTGGCAATTTCCCTATCACTGGCATGTTTGTGACGATTGTGAACCGCGCGGCAATGTACTTGACGGCAACGGCAACGAGCAGCATGGAAAGCACTGTCGGTCAGCCCGTAAACATCCTACTTTCAGGCAAATATGCTTCTGGAACGTTTACCGTGTTCGACCCGAACAATACTGAATCCGTTCGCCAGCCAGTTGTGATGCCGTCAGGAGCTTCGCTTGCTTTGGAGGCATTGCGTCAGCCCGGCGTGTATTCCGTGCAAACACAGGACGGGAAAATTATTCAAACGTTATCGGTTAATCCACCAGCGTCAGAATCAGCAATCACGTTGCTTATGCCGGACGATCTCGTAAAAGAAATTGCCAAGCGCGTACCGAAACCAGAGCAAATTCGTGTTATTGAGGAATACCAGAACTTCAACGCCGATATACTTCGCGCAGGTGCTGGTACGGAGCTTTGGAAATTTTTCGTCATGCTGGCGATTCTTTGTGCGATTGCCGAAATGGTGATTTCGCGCCGTGCAGCAGCAGTAAGCGCTGAATAACGACAGATACGAACCATGCTCATTTCAACACACCATAACCATAAAGGCATTATGACAGAAATAAGCGTTGTTCTCTCAAATATTATTGATGATGCTGAACTTACTGGACGTGGCGAACGCGGCAATCCACAACATTTGATTGAGTTGGTGGAGGCAATTCGCCCGGGTCAGCTCTTCATCAGCAAACGGCGGGAAGTTGCGACCAAACGCCTGAAAGCGTTGATAAAACTGCTACGTGAGAATGATAGCTTTCGCACATCGCTTCGCAGCTATATTCTTGACCTGTTAAACGCCGCTGACCATATTCCGCTGTACACCGAATCAGGCTTGCAGTCGCAAAGCGGTTTTTTCTCGGAAGCATTTCAAAAAGCTACGCATCTGATTCTACCTCCCGTTTACAACCCAAAATCCCTGCGCGACCTCATACATTTGGTGTTCCACGAAAACGATGACCATCTTTGGTTAATGTCGCTTTCGGATGATTTACTTGTGGAACTCTTGGACGTATTGGGTTTGGGGAGCGCAATCATTGTGAACGATGTGGTGGATGTGCAGCAGGGTACATACCACCAACTGCTGAACGCGACACTAATTCTCTCGCACAAACTCGCAGCAATGGGTTTGGAAGCGGATATCCTTACGCGGTTGCCGGAGTTCGAGGAATTAAATTCGCCTTTTATGACGCAAAATCGAGAACTGGTGCGATATGTAGAGTTTATTCGCAAACAAAACATTCACCCCGAAGACAAGGATAGCAATGCTGACGACCACGCGCTCGTGATGCTACGTCAGTGTGCGGACTGCGTGGAATACCTGCGGAAGTATCGCGGACATTTTGGTGCGAGCCTCGACCTCACGTACCAGATGCAACGCATCTCCCAGCACATCAACCGTTTGCGAACGCTTGTAAAACTCACGCTCAAACCTGATGAAATTAATCCACAGGCTCTGAGCCTTACCATTGTTGAGTTTCTGAAGGAAGTCGTCCGTGAGGAAAACCAGAAGCATAGCCTCTCCAAGCACATCAATGACAATACGGGAATGTTGGCTTTTCAGGTGGCGGAAAACGCCGCAAAAACTGGCGAACACTATATCACGTCTTCGCGGCTGGAGTTCAAACTCTTTCTTTTTGCTTCGATGGGTGGCGGTCTCATTGTTGTGTTTCTGGCGGCAATCAAACTTTTTTTCTATTATCTCCATCTTCCGCCATTTGGCGAGGCACTTTCCTACGGTTTAACATATGGCACCGGCTTTATTGTGATCCACATTTTAGGTTTTGCGCTTGCCACCAAACAGCCTGCTATGACTGCTTCCACGATTGCTGAATCGTTAGACACGAAGAAAAAAGATGGTGGCAAAGAAGGATCGAAACAGGCATTGTCGTTGCCGGATCTTGTGGTGATGATTTCCAAAATCTCCCGCAGTCAGCTTATTTCTTTTGTTGGGAACCTCATCATCGCTTTCCCGCTTGGTTACGTGCTTGGATGGATATTTTACATTATCGGGGTGCCGCTTGCAGACGAGCATAAAGCACATAAAATGATTGCCGAACTCCATCCGTTTTTGAGTGGTTCACTGTTCTATGCCGCCATCGCAGGAACCATGCTATTTTCGGCGGGGTTGATGTCGGGATATTTTGACAACCGCGTGGTTTTCAGCAACATCCCCGAACGCTTGCGTCAACATCCACTTTTGAAACGATTTCTGCCAAAAGATGTATTGGAGAGCTTCGCGGCATATATCGAAACAAATCTCGGCGCAATGGCAGGGAACTTCTTTCTAGGTTTATTGCTCGGCTCGGCGGCTACAGTAGGCTTTATTTTTGGGCTACCGATTGATATTCGCCACATCACGTTCTCATCGGCAAGTTTCGGCATTGCGATTGCAAGTGTGGGAAATGACGTGACGCGCAGTCAAATTGTCTGGACATCGCTTGGCATTTTTGGTATCGGTTTTATGAACTTCATTGTGAGTTTTTCGCTGGCACTCTTTGTGGCAATGCGTTCCCGCAAAGTCACATTCAAACAATCGGCAAAACTGGTGGAACTCGTAGGCAAGTATTTCCTAAAGCATCCAAGTGAGTTCTTTTTCCCACCAAAAAATGCCATTGGAAGTTCTTCGCAGCATTGAACGAAAAGCAAGGCGAATTGCGTAATTTATATTTATTATAGACCCGCCATCTGCTTCCAAGCGTTGATAAGACCGTTCGTAGAGACATCATGCGATGTAACAAGAGCGGCATCCTGAAGCTCCGGCAGAATCTGGTTCGCAAGTTGTTTGCCAAGCTCCACGCCCCATTGGTCGAATGAGTTCACATTCCAAATTACGCCTTTGACAAATATTTTATGTTCGTACATCGCAATCAACGCCCCAAGCGTAAACGGATTGATTTGTTTGCAGAGAATAGTAGTTGTGGGCTTGTTACCATCAAATATTTTATGCGGCAACAGTGCTTCGAGGTTTTCTGCGGAAATGCCGCCTTGTTCCAATTCATCAATCACTTCATCGGCGCTTTTTCCCTGCATTAAGGCGGCGGTTTGAGCGAAAAAATTTGAGAGTAATTTTTTGTGATGATCGTTATTCCGTACGTCGGTGCAATTATGCGAGATTGCAGGTGCTATGAAATCGCACGGTATCAACTTCGTGCCTTGATGGATAAGCTGGTAAAACGCATGTTGCCCGTTCGTTCCCGCCTCACCCCAGATAATTTCATTCGTTTGCCAATCTACCTGCCGCCCATCACGCTGTACAGACTTGCCATTACTCTCCATTTCACCTTGCTGCAAAAATGCTGGAAGATACCGTAAATACTCATCATACGGTAAGATTGCGTGTGACTCGGCATGAAAAAAATTCGTGTACCATACATCCAAAAGCGCTAAAATCACCGGAATGTTTTTCTCAAGTTTTGTAGTACGGAAATGTTCATCCATAGCATGAGCACCCGCGAGTAACTGCTCGAATTTGTCGAACCCAACGGCAAGCGCTATCGGCAGACCAATCGCTGACCACAACGAAAACCGACCGCCGACCCAATCCCAGAACTCGAACATATTCGCCGTGTCAATCCCAAATTGCTTGACAGCGCTGGCATTCGTGGAAACCGCCACAAAGTGTTTGGCAACGTCTGCCTCCGTGCCGCCGCCTGCAAGGAACCATTCACGCGCTGTTTGCGCGTTCGTCATAGTTTCCTGCGTTGTAAAGGTTTTGGATGCAATTATAAAGAGCGTGTTATCGGGTTTGCAGCGTTTGAGTGTTTCGGCAATATGCGTACCATCCACGTTTGAGACGAAATGCACACTCACGTTCCGTTTACCATAATGTTTCAGTGCCTCACAAACCATTTTCGGACCCAAATCCGAGCCGCCAATCCCTATATTCACAATATTTGTAAACGTTCTTCCCTTAAAACCCCTCCGCTTACCGCTGCGTACTTCGCTTACAAAGGTTTTCATGCGGGCAAGCACACCAAGTATGTCGGGCATTATATCCTTGCCTTTATGCAATATGGGCTTGCCAGAACGATTGCGGAGAGCCACGTGCAACACCGCACGTCGTTCGGTGAGATTGATTTCCTCGCCAGCGAACATAGCATCACGCATCGCAGCCACACCACGCCATTGAGCAAGGCTTACGAGCATATCAAGCGTTTCGTCGGTAATGCGGTGTTTTGAGAAATCCACGAGGATTTCGTTTGCACGAAATTTGAAGTGCAATGAAAACTCATCAAAGCGCTGCGGATTCTCGTCGAAAAGCTCACGCATCGTAGTGTCGCGTACAATGAAAAAATGCTGTTGAAGCGATTTCCATTCAGGCAAGGAAGAGAGTTGTGCCATACAATTCGGTGTAAAAAAACAGCGTGGGACAAATTGGGAAAAATGATGTTGTTCGATGCGGATTTTCGCCGTAATCTTGCAAAAAAACACCGTCTCAATATACAAAATTCGCACAATCCAATGAAGCCGCTTATATCCTTTTCTTCGACGTTCCTACTGATTATTACCCATTGCATAATTTCTTTGACAATCGCACCATTACAGGCGCAACCGCCCGGCGTACAATATCGAGGTGAAGGACGCGCCGCCGATGATGCTCCGGCGATGGTGTACAAACAACGCAGGGAACGCGTTCTGGCAACGATGTCGAACCGCACAGTGGCGGTCTTTCTGGCAGCAGACGTGCGAAACCGTCAGAATGATGTGGATTACGAATACCGTCAAAGCAGCGACCTTCTGTATCTTTCGGGTTTCAACGAGCCCAAAAGCGCTCTGGTACTTGTGCCGAGCGGGTACGTGGATAGCGTTTCGGGACAGCGCCTCACGGAAATACTTTTCGTACAAAAACGTAACCCCTCGCAAGAGCTTTGGACGGGCGTAACGAGCGGCACAGACGGTGCAGAAAAAGAATTTGGCATAAAAGCTCTTGATTACGCGCGGTTCAGTGCTGTATTGGCGCAAATTATGGCTACGCGGGACACGCTTTACATCACGACACTGCCCACGGCGCAAGTTACAGAAACGCTTTCCGGCGAATCTGTTTCGCTCGACGCAGCTATGAAACAACGCCTCACCACGAAAAACCCAAACCTCATCATTCGTTCGCAAAAAAAACTACTGTCTGAAATGCGCCAAATGAAAGACACTGCCGAACTACGTTTGCTGCAAAAGGCAATAGACATCTCCGTTGCGGGACATCTTGCCACAATGAAATATACACGTGCCGGAATGAGGGAATACGAATGTGAAGCGCTGATGGAATCTACCTTCAAGCAGCTTGGCGCTGAGGACGTGGGCTATGCTTCCATCGTCGGTTCGGGAGCGAATGCTTGCATTCTGCATTACATTGCGAACCGCCGTCAAATCAAGGACGGTGAGTTACTTTTGATGGATTGTGGGGCAGAATATCATGGCTATACGGCAGACATCACGCGGACAATTCCGATAAATGGTAAATACTCTGCCGAACAGAAGGCAATTTACGATTTGGTATATCAGGCGCAAAATGCTTCAATTGCCGAGTGCAAAAAAGGCGTGGACTGGCGCTTTCCACATAGTCGGGCGGTGGATGTGATTCGCAAAGGACTTCTGGCACTTGGCATTATCACAAATCCCGATGACTATAAATGGTATTTTCCGCATGGTTCTTCGCATCACATAGGCTTGGATGTGCATGATGCAAGTACGTACTCCGCCTTACAACCCGGAATGGTGCTGACGGTTGAGCCGGGCATTTATATTCCCGAAGGAAGCCCTTGCGATAAAAAATGGTGGAACATCGGCATCCGCATAGAGGATGACGTACTTGTGACCGATGGCGATGCGCTCATTCTTTCCGCCAAATTACCCCGCAAAGCAGAAGACATCGAAGCTGCAATACAATCAGTGAAGCGATAAATACTGGCTTAATGGTTAAAAAACGTTAAATTTAGCATTGATGAAAGGAGTGATGGACTTTGGTAGTCTTTTTTTGTAACTTATTCTTTACAAATCCGTTTGTCCTCTATACACTTTTCATTGCCTATGAACCAAACTTTACACCGTATCTATTCACTCTTTGTTCTTTGTTTCATCGTCTGTTTTTCTGCCTACACTGCTCGCGCCCAATGGGAAGTCATGGAACGCCCAGAGTACGATTGGGGCGCAGTGCAAGCCTTAGCATCTGTTCGTAGTGGTAGCAATAATGCTGTTGTTCTTATGGGAACGCCCGAAGGCATTTTTGCCGACCGCACAGGAACAGGAATACATGGACGGTGGATAGATATAAGCGCCGGAATCCCGCCCGGCTTGCGGGATATTCGCTCTATTGCTGTTGTTGATTCCCTCGTTTTCGTAGCAAGCGCCAATGGCGGTGTTTTTGCTGCTGTTATCAACCGCCGAACGACGGATGAGAATAGTATTGTATGGAATCCCATTAGCACCAATATTCTCGCCTCGTCATTCAACACATTGCTCGTCCAAGACACAACGCTGTTTTTGGGTACCGACAATGGTGTGTGGGCGATGCGCTTGTCGAAACTATCAAGCGGACTGAATCGCAAAAAACTCGTCTTTTGGTCACGGGTAGATGACGAGTTTCGTTATGACGTACTTTCCCTGTACGCCAGAAATGGAGCGCTCTACGCAGGAACACGCACACGGGGGACATTCCAATACGACCTCAATGCACTACAGCTAACTACTTGGACGCAAATGCCAACGGCTCGCAGGGCAGACGAATCCTCCGTATTGAGTATTTCGTACATCAATCAAGATTTGAGCATCGAAAGTCAAACCAGAGCCATCAAAGTCCCCTGCAACGGTTTAGTTGTTTCGTCGGGCAGTAGAGAAAAACTCCTACTCGGAACACTGAAGAACCCTGAAACGAAATCAATGGAATGGCTCGACATCAGCCCTGCACGGTATCAAGCGTTGTTCCAGTCGAACATCAACACCATTCTGACGGGCGATTTTCCCGGAGTGCCACACGCCATTTTTGTCGGCACCGAATCGCGGGGGGTGTTGTTTTCCGATGACTGCGGCAATTCATGGTTTGAATTTAACGATGGCGTAAATACCACATTAGATTTGAAAAATACTAGCATTCATGCGCTCCAAGCAAATGAAAACCTCCTATTGGCGGGTGTTACCTACGGAAATATGTATAACAATGATGCCGTTAAAGGCGGACGCATTGCGAGCATTACGTCGAAAAACCTTACTCGTGCTGTAATTCAAGATGCTTCACAACGGATTGCGGACACAACACATAAGGACAATCGCGTACAGGTGACCTCCGATGTAGGAAGTGAGAGGGGTACAGTGCAAGTAAGCCTTGGCGACACACAATACATTGAAGTATTTGCCTATAGTTTACTCGGTAAAAAAGTGATGGATATTTACACTGGCGAGGCAAAAACTGGCACGAACAATCTGCCGTTTGACATTTCGCAGCTTTCCAATGGAATGTATATCTGTGTTGTTCGGGGCAAAACCTTTAAATTAGCGGAGAAGTTTCTTGTCTCACGGTAATTCTGTCATTGGTCATTCGTTATTGGTCATTTGTGGGAGCGCTGTTACGAGGCTTTTCCACGAATGACCAATAGACAGGTACATGAAGATTCTCATTTTTAATTGGCAAGACATCACCAACCCCCATGCGGGCGGTGCAGAAACTCATTTGCACGAAATCTTTTCCCGCATTGCCGCTCTAGGTCACGCCGTTACGCTTTTTTGTTCATCCTATCGAGGCGCAAAACCCGAAGAAACCATTGACGGAATCCGCGTTATCCGCGAAGGGCATAGAAATGTGTTCAATGCTTTTATTCCGTTACGCTACCTCACGCGCTTTCGGCATGAAGGCTACGACATCGTTGTGGACGACCTGAACAAAATCCCCTTTTTTACGCCGCTTTTTGTCAAAGAACCACTTCTTGTGATTGCACACCACCTTTTTGCACACAGCATCTTTGCAGAGGTGGGGCGTATTTCAGGAAGCTACGTTTATGCCGCCGAATGGTTGATGAACCATATCTATAGAACAATGCCGTTTGCGGTTGTGTCGGAAAGCACCTTGCAGGAGTTTGTAGAGCGTGGGTTTCGCAGAGAGAATTTTTCGATTATCTATAATTGCATTGATCAAAAACAGTTTCCCTTTGCGGTCTTGCGAAAACACGCCGTGCCGACGATTGCGTACTTCGGGCGCTTAAAACGCTACAAAAGCGTTCACCACTTGCTCCAAGCATTTGCGATTGTTCGGAAATCACTACCAACAGTCGAACTCCGCATCATGGGCAAAGGCGATGCAGAGCCGGAATTACAAGCTCTTTCGGCGACGCTTGGTGTGCAGGATGCTGTACGATTTTGTGGTTTTATCTCGGAAAGCCAGAAGGCAAGCGCTTTGGCAGCAGTGCATTGTGTAGTGAACCCTTCCATGAAAGAAGGATGGGGCATTATCAACATTGAGGCGAACGCCTGCGGAACGCCCATTATTTCCGCCAACGTTCCCGGATTGCGTGATTCCGTGCGGCACAGCGAGAGTGGTTTGCTCTATGAGTATGGTAATATTGAGCAACTTGCGAACGAGCTTATAACGCTGCTTTCCGATGATGGGTTGAGACTACGTTTAAGTGAAGGCGCAGTGGCTTTTGCACGGCAATTTGATTGGGATAATTCTGCGCGACTGATGGTTGAACGATTGGAAGGGGTTATTCAAACACGCCAAACACTTGGCACGACGGCTTTTGTCCATCTCGCTGAACCTACGATTCCTACCACCACCTCTGCTACCGTTTCTGCTCGGCCTGCAAATCCTTGAACCGTGCCAAATCGTGTGCTAAATCCACCAGATTTCGCATTGTTCCTTGTCCCAAGCCAAGATAAATTTGTTCAAAGCGCTGTTGTTGCTCGTCAGGGGTGTTTGTGACAAAAAAAAGTAATTCTGCCCGCAGTTGATTCATGTTCGTGGCAAACTCACGTTCAAGCGTTTGATAACCCTCATCGTTCGGCGTGATGCGGCGTATGGCAGAATATAAGTTCCACGATACCTTACCGACGAAGACGAGATTGTTAAATTCCGCTGCCGCTCCAAGCTTTGACGCAGCCTCCAGAATGCTTCCAATATCATTGCGTTTGCGGAGATTGTTTTGCGTGAACGCATCTAAATATTCCAACACAGCGGTTGTTTCGGGCGAAAACTCCATGAAAAACTCTTCCATACTACGGTTGAGAATGATACGTCTATACACGTTACGACGGTTATACAGAAAATTTAGCGTCAGTTCCGTATTTTCGCATTTGAGGCGTTACCAAATTTCATTCACACGGAAATTATGAACAACATATTTGATATTATCGTTATTGGAGGTGGTCATGCGGGCATTGAAGCCAGTGTTGCTGCCGCACGGGTTGGTGCTGGAGTGCTAAAGGTGGCGCTTGTATCAATGGATTTATCATCCATCGGACGTTTGTCGTGCAATCCTGCAATCGGCGGTACGGCAAAAGGGCATCTTGTGAAGGAGCTTGATGCCTTAGGCGGCGTGATGGGCATGATAGCAGACAAAAGCGGGCTGCAATTTAAGATGCTTAACCGCTCCAAAGGTCCAGCCGTGTGGTCGCCCCGTTCACAAAACGATAAAGACCTGTATCCACGCTATGCTCAGGAATTACTGCAAACAACAGAGCATCTGACACTCGTGGACGGCGCTGCGGTGGAGATTTTGGTAAACCATGACACGGTTCGCGGTGTCAAACTTGACGACGGTAGTGAACTCAAATGCCGGGCTGTCGTACTCTGTGGCGGTACGTTCTTGAATGGAAAAATGTTTACGGGTTTGAACTGTACGGCGGGAGGGCGCGTGGGCGAACAAGCTGCGACGGACATTTCGGATATGCTCGCAAGCTACGGTTTAGAGAAAGGTCGCCTGAAAACTGGCACTCCGCCTCGTATTGCGGCAGAAAGCGTGGATTGGTCAAAGACAGAGCCGCACGCGGGTGACGAGCATCCGCAGCCTTTTTCGCATCGCACGACATCCGTCGAAAACAAAATTGTGTGTTCCGGCACACACACGAACGAACGAACCCACGCTGTGCTACGCGAGGGTTTCGACCGTTCGCCAATGTTCACCGGACGGATTCAAGGGTCGGGACCGCGCTACTGTCCTTCGATTGAGGATAAAATTGACCGTTTTGCACAGCGCGACTCACACCACATCGTGCTTGAGCCGGAGGGTTTGAACACAAACTCCATTTATGTCAATGGCTTTTCGACGAGTTTACCCGACGACATCCAACTGCGCGGTTTGCACACGATTTCTGGTTTGGAGAACGCGCAACTGCTTCGCGCTGGCTATGCCGTCGAATACGATTTCTTTTTTCCATTCCAACTGCGCTTCACGCTTGAAACGAAGGCGATTGCGGGATTGTTTTTTGCGGGGCAGATAAACGGTACATCAGGCTACGAAGAAGCCGCTACGCAAGGCTTTGTTGCTGGCGTAAACGCTGCACTGAAAATCAAGGGCGAGGGTGAATTTACGCTCAAACGCTCAGAGGCGTATATCGGCGTAATGATTGACGACCTCGTGAACAAAAGTACCGAAGAGCCATATAGGATTTTCACATCATCGGCAGAGTACCGCCTGCTTCTGCGCCAAGATAACGCCGACCGCCGCTTAATGCGCCACGGCTTCCAGCTTGGGTTGATTGACAAAGCGGCGTGTGAGCAAATGCTCGAACGCGAAGAGCGTATCCAATATACGCTTGACTACGCTAAAACCACGAAGCTACGACCCGCGGAGGTTAATGGATATTTAGAATCCGTCGGAGAACCGACCACAAGCGAAGTTGCGACGATTGACCTTCTCGCAAGGCGCGGCGGAACAACATTGGAAGCGCTATTGGAAATTGGGAGTGGAGAATCAGGAATGAAAAATTGGGAATTAGGAATGACGAATTGGAAAGAGTATTCATCATCTTCATTTGCAAAAATTGTTGAACAGGCGGAAATCGAAATTAAGTATAGCGGCTATATTGACCGCCAAATGAAGGAGATAAGCGTGTTCGCGGCAAATGAAGAGAAGAAAATTCCCGAAACATTGGATTATGCTACCGTTAAATCGCTTTCCACCGAAGCACGGCAAAAACTCGCACGAATTCGCCCAGCGTCGCTTGGGCAAGCATCAAGGATTGCGGGTATTTCTGCCGCAGATATTTCCGTGCTAACTGTGTATTTACGCTAAAAGATCATGTTTCATTCCTTTATCAGCCAGAAAGAAAAGGACGCAAACAACACAACAACGAAAGAAACGAAAATTTTGTATCTTCCCATACCGTGCGTACTACTCGTGTCCTTTGTCTTCTGAAGAATTTCACCACCACATCTCTCGTTATCCTTTCTGAAGGAAATTTTTATGCGCCTCATACATTGGTTCTATGACCTCAAAATTGCCGCAAAGCTCCTTGTTGCCTTTGGTGCAACACTTCTGGTGCTGATTGCAACAAATGTATTTGGTCTGTTCAAAATGGCGGAAGTCAGCAGTAAGTCTGCTGAAATAAATCGAAAATGGCTGCCCTCGTTTTACCGCCTCGCGGACATGACCAAGACGCTTTCCGACATGCGCTACCGTGAAAACCGTCATGTTATTACCTTCGACATACAGAAAATGCAGGAAATTGATAGCTTGATGAATCTCGACCTCGCACGATTCGAGCAAAGCGAACGTGCTTATCGCGCTCAAGCCTCCTCTGCTCCCGAACGCGCCAAATGCGACGAAATTCATACACTACTTGCACTCTACAAAGAAGCACACCTGAAACTCATCATACTGTCCGGCACAAACCGAAAAATTGATGCGACTGCCGTACTTTACGGCGAATCACGGTCGCTCTATGCGAAATTAGACGAAAAATTGCAAGGTTTGGTGATACTGACTTTAGATGGCAGTGAGATAGCCGTCACGCAAAGCGAAACAATCTACGAGCAAGCGCTCTGGCTCGTGATAGCCGCATTGATTTTGGCTTCGGTGGTGGTGGTGATTGTCGCACTGTGGATTGCACGGCTCGTAAGCCGTCCGATTCAGGCATTAGAAGCCGCCGCAAATCAGGTGGCGGCAGGAAATATCAACCAATCTGTGACTGTTTCGACGCGGGATGAAATTGGCTCGCTTGCATCCTCATTCAACACGATGGTGGACAATATTCGCCAATCACTCGACAAAATCCGTCATCTGAATCGCACACTCGAACAACGAGTCCAAGAACGTACCGCCATGCTCGAAAGCGCTAAAGAAGACATTCAGCGCAGCGAAGAATTATACCGAACTCTTATCACAAATTACCCCGACGGCGCGGTTTACCTGTTCGATACAAGCCTTCGCTACTTGGTTGCAGGCGGACAGGGTTTGGCGGAATTTGGTCTAACGAAAGAAAGCGTGGAAGGGCGAACGCTCCGCGAAGCATTTCCGGCAAACCTCGCCGAGACGACAGAACCGTTTTTCCGTAATGCTCTTGCCGGAACGCCGACAGTAATGGAAATTAAGTTTCAGAATAATAATTATGTTCTGACGACTGTTCCCGTTAGGAACAATCAAGGTGAAATCTTCGCGGGCATGGTAATTTCGCAAAACATCACCAAACGCAAACAGGCGGAGGAATCCCTTCAAACCTTGAACGAAACGTTAGAAGAAAAAGTCGAGCAGCGCACAAACGAGCTGCAAACCCTGAACGACACGCTACGCCAGAGCGAGAACCGCTTCCGTGCGATTGCGGAAAACTACCCAAATGGTTCGGTGCAGATTTTCTACAAAGACCTTCGCTACGCCTACGTTGCAGGTAAAGAACTTGCGCCACACATATTCACGCAGCAAGATTTTTTGGGCAAAACATTAGACGAGGTGTTGGAGGCAAGCGCCGTTGCCGTAATTGAGCCGCGTTTGCGCGAGGCATTCCACGGACAAGAAAGTACATTCGAAGTAAGCTTAGACGACAACACATATTACATGAGCGTAACGCCGCTTTACAGCGCAGAAGGCGCAATACGACAGGTGTTGGTGGCAGCACAAAACATCAGCGAGCGCAAAATCTATGAGCAAGGCATAATTCAAGCAAAAGAAGCTGCCGATGCTGCCAATCGTGCTAAATCGGAGTTTCTGGCGAATATGTCGCACGAAATCCGTACACCAATGAACTCCATTCTGGGTTTTACGGGTTTGCTCCATGAGCAAATGCAGACCGACCAGCAACAAAGCTATCTGCAAGCGATTGACGCAAGCGGAAAAACGCTGATGCGGCTTATCAACGATATTCTTGATTTGTCGAAAATTGAATCGGGTCGCTTCGAGATTCACTACGAACCGCTTGACATCAAGGAGCTTGTGAGTGAAATCTCGACAATTTTTTCGGCGCGGATTCAAGAAAAGAGCTTAGAATGGCGTATTCAGACGGATGTGGGCGTTTCGACGGCGCTACTGGCGGATGAAATTCGGCTCCGGCAGATTCTCTTCAACCTCGTTGGCAATGCCGTGAAATTTACCGATGAAGGATTTATCCGCCTTTCGGTCAAAACAATGACGAATGATTCTATAGATTTCCATACCAATGGAGCTAAGGCTTCGGTGCAACTTGTGATTGAAGTAGAAGATACAGGCATTGGTATTCCCACGTCGCAGCAGCACGATATTTTCGAGGCATTCCGGCAGCAAGAAGGACAAAGCTCCCGTAAATATGGCGGTACGGGGCTCGGACTCACGATTACAAAACGACTTGTGGAGATGATGAACGGTACGATTGCAGTAGAAAGTGTGGTTGGCAAAGGCTCGCTCTTCCGCGTTGTGCTGCCAAACACGCAGACCATCACAGCTCTGCCAGAAGAATCACCCGCACACCAGACTCAACAAAACGGAAGGGTCATATTCAACAACCCGCTTATTCTCGTAGTGGACGATATTCAACTGAACCGTGATTTGGTCAAAGGCGTTTTGGCGAAATCGAACGTTCGGATTATCACAGCAAATGACGGCAAAATAGCGGTAGAGACGGCACGGCAACAGCAGCCGGATATTATTTTGATGGATATGCGAATGCCAAATATGGATGGCACAGAAGCTACGCGCATCATCAAAACACACTCTGAAACCCGCCATATTCCGGTCATTGTACTCACCGCCTCAGCGATGAAAGAGGATACGACAGTGATCGCGGATATTTGCGATGGATTTTTGAGCAAACCATTCACCAAAGATGAGCTTTTAAACCAGCTCAAGCGTTTTCTGTCCCATACCGTAAATAATGTGATACCTTCTACAGCTATAGTGCTGGAGAACGGTATGGATACTCGCTTGCAGGATTGGCAACCGTCCGAGGCAGTACAAACTGAGCTTGGAAAGCTTTTAGTCCTACTTCGCAGCGAATATATCGAACAGTGGAATGCTATTCGCCGGACGTTGAACAATAAGCAAATCAAGCAGTTTGCCGAGGGCTTGAAAGCTCTTGGCGTGCGGTACGGCGTTGCGCCGCTCGAGGAGTTTGGAGTCGTTTTAGAGCGTCAAGTGCAGCGTTTTGACGTGGAAAAAATTCCCGCCACGCTGGAAAAATTTCCTGCAATTGTCGAGCGAATTACGCAAATTGCACATTCGCATTCTTCGGTGTAAAGTTCAAGACAAAACTTAGCCTACAACATCGAATCACGCCAATTCATCGTAATGGAACACTCTTCGTATCTCTCATCGAGCAACCGCGAACCACTCATCCTCATTGTGGACGACATCCCACGCAACCTTCAGGTGTTGGGCAGTATTTTGGGCGAAAATGGCTACAGTGTAAACGTTGCGTCCAACGGTAAAGGCGCTTTGGATTCCGTTGCGGCGCAGATGCCAGATTTGATACTTCTCGACGTACAAATGCCCGATATTGACGGCATTGAAGTCTGCAAGCAATTGCAAAGCGACCCGCAAACGGCACATATTCCTGTAATTTTCCTCACGGCTCGCACCGACACCGAAGATATCGTGCGTGGTTTTGAGGCTGGGGCGGTAGACTATATCACCAAGCCGTTTTTCTTTGCGGAATTGCTGGCACGCGTACGGACGCACCTCAAAATCAAGCAGTACAGCGACATCATCACTGAGCAAAACCAGCATTTGCAGGCATTCGACCAAGAACGTGAAGAGTTTTTGGGCATCATCGCGCACGACCTAAAAAACCCGCTTTCCAACATTCATTTGCTCGCAGAGTTATTAGAACGCAAACGTGCGGATATCACGCCCGCTCAACTCAAGACGTATGCCGACGACCTGAATTTGGCGACAGACCGCATGGTATGTTTGATTGATAATCTTTTGAATCTTCACGCATTGGATACGGGAAATTTTACCTTCAGCGTAGAACCTGTAGATGTTGTACCGATTGTAGTGAACATCGTCGAAGAATACAGACTTCATGCAAACAACAAGCACATCACACTCGCCGTGAATGCGCCCGCAACAGCAATTGCTCAGACAGACCATACAGCATTCACGCAGGTGTTGGATAATCTCGTCT
>JANYIG010000001.1 GCA_025358765.1 Candidatus Kapaibacterium sp. | reverse complement strand
ATCCCCAGAGCCGAGTGGACAATTTCCCGTCCGCGAAAGAACACCGTTGCCTTCACTTTATCGCCTTCGAGCAAGAACTCGCGGGCGTGGCGCGTTTTGAAGTCGAAATCATGCGTATCGGTTGCTGCTTTGAAGCGAATTTCCTTCAATTGCTGCTGATGCTGATTCTTCTTCTGGAGCTTCTCGCGCTTCTGATGCTCGTAGCGAAATTTACCGAGGTCAATAATCTTACAAACCGGAGGGTCGGCTTTCGGAGCGATTTCAACCAAATCCACCCCGCGTTCTGTGGCAATGCGACGAGCTTCTTCAGAACTCATAATGCCCAACATCTGCCCTTCTTCATCCACAACGCGAATTTGGCGAGCATCAATTTCCTCATTCACACGAACACCTAAGTCGTGCTTTTTTGGCGGCGGTCGCCGCGTACTTCTAAATTTACCCAAGTATCATTAATTCGACAGTGGTACAAGAAATGAATTATGGATTGTTTACGAGGTTTTTAGCAAAACTCAAATATCGCAGATTTTCACCACATTTTCAAATAAATTCTCGTTCTTTTTTCCGTAATGACGTAATTTTGAGCTGATAGAACAAATATTTACGCACAACATGTATTTTTGCAACCGACTTTTACCCATATGCAAGACCAACTGAATGACCAGCAACTCCGCCGCCACGAAGAACTCCGTGAACTCCGCGAACATGGCGTGAATCCTTATCCGTACAGCTTCGACAAAACATACAATTCCACGCAAATCCTGAGCGGTTTTACCGACGAAACGAAGGACGATTGGGCAAACGTCGCCGTTGCAGGACGTATCATGGCTATACGCCGCATGGGGAAAGCAAGTTTTTGTCATATTCAAGATGCCACAGGGCGCATTCAAACATATCTTCGCACGGGCGATATTCCAAATTACGAGGATTTTAAGCTCTACGACATTGGCGATATTATTGGCGTGAAGGGCTATGTGTTCCGCACAAAAACAGGAGAAACAAGCGTTCATGCAACAGAACTCACGTTGCTTTGCAAGTCGCTCACACCAATCCCGATTGCCAAAGAGGTCGAGGACGAACACGGCAATAAAACTCTGTACGATGCCTTTGCGGACAAGGAATTGCGCTATCGGCAGCGTTACACGGATTTGGCGGTGAATCCGCAGATTCGAGACACATTCGTCAAACGCAGCAAAATCATCACCGCTATGCGTCGTTACTTCGACGATAAAGGCTGGCTTGAGGTGGAAACGCCCATCCTGCAACCGCTCTACGGGGGGGCGGCGGCACGCCCGTTCACTACGCATCACAACACGCTAGACACAACACTCTACCTGCGAATTGCTGACGAACTCTACCTCAAGCGCCTGATTGTTGGCGGTTTCGAGGGCGTGTATGAAATCAGCAAAAACTTCCGCAATGAGGGCATGGACAAAACGCATAATCCCGAATACACCGCGATGGAAATCTACGTCGCATACAAAGATTACCACTGGATGATGGAAATGGTCGAAGATATGATTGAGACGATTGCCGTACAAGTGCTGGCTACAACAGAGCTGACGGTGGGCGAACAGCAAATTTCCCTTAAAAAACCATTCAAACGAATTTCGATGCTCGACAGCATCGCGGAAGCTACTGGCAAACAATTACGCGGCTTGGATGAAACACAACTTCGCGCAATTGCCAAAGAACTCGGCGTAGAACTTGGACCCAACATCGGTGCAGGTAAAATTATTGACGAGATTTTTAGCGAAAAAGTCCAGCCGAATCTTGTTCAACCGACGTATATTACGGATTATCCCGTCGAGATGTCGCCGCTGGCAAAAACACATCGCTCCGAAGCGGGACTGACAGAGCGGTTTGAGCTTTTTATCAATTCGCAAGAAATGGCAAACGCATTCTCTGAGTTGAATGACCCGATAGAACAACGCGACCGCCTCGAAACACAAGCACAGCTGCGCGACCGCGGCGACGACGAGGCAATGGGGCTTGACGAAGATTTTTTGAACGCGTTAGAAATTGGAATGCCACCCACAGCTGGCTTAGGTGTTGGCATTGACCGTTTGGTGATGTTGATGACAAACCAAGATTCCATCCGCGATGTGCTGTTTTTTCCGCAAATGAAGCCACAAGTGTAATACCTGATAGTGATGGATAATGCCGACGCAAGTTTTGTCCATTCAGAAGCATTAAAAAGGGAACGTAAATAACTCATGTTCAATTCAATCAATAAGGGGGCATTATTATGATAAAAGCGACCACGATAATTGCGTCTGCTGTCCTGATCTTCAGTGGAAACCTGCTTTCGACAAAACATCTGCAAGCGCAAACTGCGCCTGAAATTACGGCGTGGAAGCTCAACACAACAGGGGTAACGGGCTACAAAGGACTTCCTGCCGATGTGCAACGAGTTCGTTATTCAAGCACGAATGTGTATGTCAACTGTTCGTCCATTCCGTCGTACACTATTGGTCCGTGGCCGATGAATCCGAACGATGCGTCCAACCAAGCGTATGTTTTTCGCATTCCGCGCAACCCACAGCCGAAAACTGGCACAAAAACCAGCGTTGGGCTTGGGCAAATAGGCGTATTCACAAACGGTGTGGTTCTGTACAATGCGCTTGATGCCAATAGTTACCAGAACAAAAACATCTGGCATCAAAACGCGGTGGTTGTTGAGGGTCCGAGTTTTGATGCGTGTTTTGGGCATCCGCCCCAAAATGGTGCATATCATCATCATCAAAACCCCAAATGCCTCTACACCGCGAGTGCAACGCAACATTCGCCGATTGTAGGTTATAGTTTTGATGGCTATCCGATTTACGGACCATACGCCTACGCCAACATAACCGGTGGTGGTGGTATCACACGCATGAAAACAAGCTACCACACACGGAGCATTACCAAACGCCAGACAGCGATAGATGGAACGGCATTAGCTTCCGCGAACTACGGACCAGACGTTTCGACGCAGTACCCGCTTGGATACTACTCCGAAGACTTTGTGTATGAAAAGGGATTCGGCGACCTCGACGAATACAACGGTCGCAATGCCATTACGCCGGAGTATCCGCAAGGTACGTACGCATATTACGTCACGATTGATGCCTCCGGCAAATCAGAGTATCCGTACGTTATCGGACCGCAATACAACGGCACACCAGCAAACGACGACTTCGGCATGGGTCGTGCCACTGTCTCCGAGGCAACAACGGATTACACGGGCAAAACAAGCGTCCGCAGTTTGAACGATGCCGGATTGACGTTTTTCCCCAACCCTGTGACGGATATGCTTACGCTTGAGTTTGGCGCACCAACAACGGCTCCAACGACCATCATCGTTCGCACGTTGCTTGGTCAGCCCGTACAAACGCTTTCTGAACAATCGTTGGGCATGAGCCGTACAACGATTGACGTGAGCAGCCTTGCAGCAGGTGTCTATGCGTTGGAAGTACGGATTGGCAGTGTACGCGTGGCACAAATGATTGTGAAGCACTGACGGCAGACTGTCGTCACAAAAAAATAACAACGCCTTCCCATCCGATTGATGAGAGGGCGTTGCTTATTCTCCCTGCTTCCACCGTGCTTCATTAATACGAAACGCCGAGCGTTCCTCGGTCAACGTAGTAGAATTGGCTGCTGCCGCCACTGCCGCTCCACGAACCAACATTAAACGGACCAGCGCCACTTGCAGAACCCGTGATTTTATAGACCATGACGGGTTGTTTGCTGCGATACCAATCTAACGAGCTGCCCGATGTGCAGCGCTCCGGCGTTGTCGAAGTTGTGCGTTGTTTCAAGAAAAACGCCGTACCGATGCCGAACACCTTCGCGCTACCGTTTTGGTCAATGCACACCGCAGTTTGCTCATCCACGCCAATGCCTTTGGGTTGAATGCCGTAATCCTGGCTCATACGGGCAAGAAACGTCATTAAACGCCCACGACGGTCAGGGTTGTTGAAGTGTGTGTCGGTGATTGTGTTGTCGAGATATGTCGTGTTCAGGAAATTATCTCTGCCAAGCGTTAGCAATGAATTATAGGGGTTTGCAAGCGCCTGAGCCGATGTAATGGTGCCATTGACCGCCGAAAAATAGATTTTCCCTTGAATCGCACACCCAGCGCTCGTACCGCCAATCGGTACTTTTTTTGTGGTGATGAGGTAGTTCAGAGCATCCTCCACTTTTGTTCCTTCCCAGAAATTCACATAGTTTGCCTGGTCGCCACCTGCAATGAATACCGCTTCAGCATTACGAATCTTCTGCTCGGCACTCGGGTCGTTTGCTGCTGCACGCGAGTCAATAATAATCGTCTCGCACGAATTCACACCGCCCAGCGTGGTATAAACGTAGCTGTTATACGCATCCGTACCAGCAGCGCGGAGAATCACAAAATCACCACCGCCGGATTTTGTAATCATCCAACGGAACGCATCGTCAACATCAGTACCGCCGCCCATTAGCACAGTTCCACCAGACGTAGTGCGGGTTACGTCACTCGCATCCCCCAAAAGTGTGCTTGTAAGCGCCTGCGTGGAACCGGTACCCCCAAGTTTGCTCGAAGGACGCTCACCCTCGTCGGTGATTTGCGTTGAACATGACGATAGCATAAGGGCTACGCTACACGATACTACAGAAAGGAAAATTCTGAGAATCATACACTCCTCAACAAAAAGTGTGAAGAAAAATGTGAATTGGATTGCCTCGCCGACAATCGTCAATTAGGAAGGATATTTGCAAATTTCGCTATTAGCGAACTTCGCTACGAGCGAAACTACCATAAAAAAACAATAATGTCAAGTACCTTGCCTAATTATTGCACATTTTTCAGATTATGGCGAATACTTTGCAAATTCCTTAGAAAAATGCCACTTCTTTCAAGGATAAAGTTTAGAAGGGTAAGTTTTTTGTGGAGAATAAGATGGTACTTGTGGCAATTTTGCCACTCTCGGATGATAGGAAGATATGTTTGTTGCCGCATTAAAAAGGGAACGACGCTCCATCTTCGGTGTGCAGAAGATTATAGCAGAAACAATGATGGGGATAGGATGATTACAGGTGCGTATGAATGCGAAACTCGAGGAAAAACGTAGCGCCTTTGCCAAGTTGACTTTCGCACCAGACCTGCCCGCCTATGGCTTCGACGAGTTTTTTGACGATGGAAAGCCCTAATCCTGTCGAGTTTTCG
Source organism: Candidatus Kapaibacterium sp. (assembly GCA_025358765.1). Taxonomy (GTDB): domain Bacteria; phylum Bacteroidota; class Ignavibacteria; order Kapaibacteriales; family UBA4661; genus JANYIG01. Next base: position 3,546 of record JANYIG010000001.1, on the reverse strand, counting down.
CCCGCCGTTGGTTGTGCTGTCAGCCGAGCAAACTTGCCAAAAAGATTATTTTTATCTGCCTCCGAGAGTCCCGGACCTTCGTCTTGAACGGCAATACGGCACATTTCCCTATTTGAGACAAGGCTGATGGTGATAGTGGTGTGTGCCGACGAAAACTTCAGTGCATTAGAAATCAGGTTTTCTAACACTTCGTAAAGGGCGTTTTTGTCTGTAGCGATACAGACTTCGCCGTGCGTATTGACAAAGCGCAGGGCAATGCGCTTGGCGGCGGCACGTTCGTGGTATTCGCTCACAAGATTCGTCAGCAGTGCCGAAAGTTCAACCTCAATAATCTCAAGATTCAATTTCCCCATCTCGAGAGCGTTCACATTCAGCAAATTGCCGGTGATGGTTGCCATTCGGTCTGCAGTTTTTTCAATCATTTGCAAACGATCTTCGATTTCGTGCCGTGGCATTTTGCCGAAATTCCGCCGAATCAGCCCCGCAGCTAATTTGATACCAGCAAGCGGGTTTTTGAGGTCGTGTGCAGCGATTCCCAAAAATTCATTTTTTTCCTCGTTTAGGTGCTGAAGCTCTTCATTGCGCTCATGAAGTTTGCTATTCGTTTCCTGCAATTGCGTGTTGGCAAGTTCTATTTCGACCGATTGTTCGGCTAACACTTCCATTTGATGATGAATCTCCGCGTTTGCCACTTTCAAATGTTCATTACTTTCGTGAAGCTCTTTTGTACGCTCTACAACAACCCGCTCCAAGCGATCTGCCCGCTCTTGAATTGTCCGCACTCGGCGCTTGTATTCTGCCGCCGCCGCTACCACCAGCGCACAACACAGAAAAAGTCTAAACCACCACGTCTTCCACCATGGCGGAGAAATAACAATGACGATGCGTGTGCCGAAGTCGTTCCAAATGCCGTCATTGTTACTGCCTTTGACGCAAAATGTGTATTCGCCAGCGTCAAGGTTCGTGTAAATTGCCTTGCGCTCCGTGCCGACGGACGACCATTCTTTGTCGAAGCCTTCGAGTTTGTACGTGTAAAGGTTTTTCTCTGCACGAATGAAATTCAGCGCGAGGAACTCGAAGCTGATAGAGTTTTGGTCGTATGCCAATGCAATGCGTTTTGTGTCTATGATGGCACTGTCCAGCCAGGTAGGTTTCCCAAAGAGCTTAAAACCCGTGATGAATACTGGCGGCACAAGCGTGTTAAACCGGACGCTATCGGGGAAAAATTCATTAAATCCGTTTCCGCCGCCGAAGTACATCCGCCCACTCTCTCCCAAATGGTATGCGCCGGCATTGAACTCGTTGCCCTGCAAACCGTCGCGCTCGTCGAAGGTTTTGAACGTTTTTGCTCGGGGATTAAAACAGCAAAGCCCTTTGTTTGTGCTTAACCAAAGGTTCCCTATTGCATCCTCCAGAACGCCATAGACCGCATCGTTGGGCAATCCATCTTTTTCGCGGAATGCTGTAAACCTGCCCGAACTAGCATTTGTGCGGTCAAAACGGTTCAATCCCCCGCCGACCGTTCCTACCCACAGCGCTCCCGTGCTGTCTTCCACAATCGAGGACACGCGGTCGTGGCTCAAACTGGCACTATTGTGTGCGTCATGTTGATAGCGCGTAAACGTGCCTTTGTCGTAGTCGAAACGGTTCAAGCCGCCGCCTGCCGTTCCCACCCAGAGCGTTCCCATGCGGTCTTTCATAAGAACGCGGACGTTGTTGTTGCTCAGGCTTGTCGGATCGGTAGGGTTATTGACATAGCGCGTGAATTTTCCCGTTGCGCGGTCTAAGCGGTTCAATCCACCGTCGGTTCCCACCCACAGCCCGCCGCCATGGTCTTCCAACAACGCCCGAACGCTGTTGCTGCTTAGGCTCGTTGGGTCAGCGGTGTTATGGGCATAGCGCGTGAATCTTCCCGTTTTGCAGTCGAGGTGGTTCAAGCCGCCGCGGTCAGTACCCACCCAGAGCGCCGTGCCGTCATTATGGTTGTCGCTGATAATGCCGCGGTCTTCTAAAAGGACGCGGACGATATTGTTGCTCAGGCTTGTCGGGTCAGCAGGATTGTTTTTATAGCAGGTGAACGTTTTCGTTGTGCGGTCAAAACGGTTCAAACCGCCGCCGTAGGTTCCCACCCACAGCACTCCGCTGCCATTGGTTTGAGAACGGGTTTGAGTAGGGGTTTGAGTAGGGGTTTGCGGACGGCTATGCTCTTCCAAAAGCGCACGGACGCTATTGTTGCTCAGACTTGCCGGATTATTGGGGTTATTGGTATGGGTGATGAAAACTTTTGCTTCACGGTCAAAACGGTTCAAATCGCCACCAGTTCCCACCCAGAGCATTCCCGTGCGGTCTTCTACGAGCGAGAACACGCGATTGTGACTCAGGCTTGCCGGATTTGTCGCGTCGTTTGTATAGCGAGTATAGGTTCCCGTCGTTCGGTCAAAACGATTCAAACCACCACCGTCGGTTCCCACCCACAGTATTCCTGCGTGGTCTTCCAAAAGCGCACAGATGCGGTTATTGCTGAGGCTATTCGGATTCGTTGCGTCGTTTGCGTAGTGATTCCATCGTCCCGTTGCGCGGTCAATACAGTTCAAGCCGCCGCCGTCGGTTCCCACCCATAGCGCTCCGGCATGGTCTTCCAAGAGTGCGCGTACGCTGTTGCTACTCAAGCTCGTAGAACTCACAGAATGCGTGGGGTCGTTTGCGAAACGCGTGAATTGTCCCGTTCCACGGTCGAAACGGTTCAAGCCACCGTCGGTTCCCACCCACAGCATTCCTGCACGGTCTTCCAAAAGCGCCCAGACGCTATTGTTACTTAGGCTTGTGAGGTTTGCTGGCTCGTTTGTATAGCGCGTGAACTTCCCCGTCGTGCGGTCAAAACGGTTCAACCCGCCATTAGTACCCACCCAGAGCGCCGCGCCGTGCTTGCCGGACGGGTCGTTTGTGCTGCGGTCTTCCAAGAGCGCATAGATGCGGTTGTTGCTCAGGCTTGCGGGATTGGCCGCATCGTTGGTGTAACGGGAAAATGTCTCAGTTGCACGGTTAAAACGGTTCAACCCGCCGCTTTCCGTCCCCACCCAGAGCGTCCCCGCACGGTCTTCCACAATAGTATTGATGTAGCTGTCTGAAAGGGTAGTGCTGTCCTGCGGGTCGTGCCGAAAAACAGTAAAGCCATACCCGTCGAAGCGCGTCAGCCCGTCTTGAGTGCCGCACCACAAAAAACCATAGCGGTCTTGACACATACACTGTATGGAGCCTTGCAAAAGCCCTTCGGCAGCGCCAAAGCGCGTAAAGCGGGATTCAGGCTGAACAGCATTTTGTTGAACGGACTTCTGCCGTGCATCAAGCGGCTGTGCATCAAGCGGCGGCACTGCACAAAACAACGCCAGCGCACAAGCACCACAGACGACCAAGGCGTGTTGCAGCATTGTTTTGTGCAGTGCCGCCGGTTGATGCACAGCAGATTGATGCACGGCAGAAGTCCGTTCAACAGAATGCTGTTCAGCCTGAATCCCGCTTTACGCGCTTTGGCGCTGCCGAAGGGCT
>JANYIG010000332.1 GCA_025358765.1 Candidatus Kapaibacterium sp. | reverse complement strand
TGCTTGCCGTGCCGCAAGCGATGCCTGCTGCGTGTTATCAGTTATAGTGGCAATCATTTGTTCCATTGCCGCCGATACGCTATTGGTTTGCTCAGATTGTTTTTTTAAACCGGAAAACATCTGCTCTGTCTTTTCAGAAATCTCGTTACTTGCTTGTGCCGTCGCCTCCACAGTTTCGACCACTTTCAGGACCATGCGTCGCACATTAGCCACCGCATCACTGTATCCATCGAACATTCGCTCAATGTCATCATGTTCTGCCACATCGCGTATGGATTGCGTTAAATCACCTTGGGCAAGTTTTTCCACGCTTTGCAACATTGTTTGCACACTCACGGCAAGGTATTCGCGTTGACGCTCAGCATTCTGGGCGATTGTACGCATAAGGCGTTCCCCCTGCTCCAAATCAATCCTGTTGCGATCAGATATACTTGCCGAATCTCTGATTTTTACCACCATTGCGTTAAAGGATTCTGCAAGCTGTCCTATTTGGTCATTTGTTTTCACTTCGACCGATTGACTGAGATCTCCTTCACCAACAAGTTTTGCTGCTCTTCCCAGCGCGTTAATAGGTCTTACAACGGTGTTTGCAATAATAAAGGCAAGGGCAATGCCCACAAGCATCATTCCTACGCCAATTAGGAGGCTGAGTAATCTGACTGTATGAATTTTTTCACTTATCAAACTCGTACGGCAGCCCACAATGATTTGACCGTTAATAAGCTCGGTTTGAAGCGGGCGCTTCGCTATCACTAAGGTGTCAGAATGCATAAGCGACTCTTGATACCTAAACTCAGCAGGGTAAGCACTGAATTGCTCTGCACCGTTCATAATCACAACAAAACTCACGGCAGGATCAGATTTGGTGTAGGTGAATACTTTTTCTGCCGCCGCAAGGTCATTGCTTGCTAACCCAATAGAAATGCCTAATTGCACGGTTTCAGCAAGCGCTTCTACTTTTTTGTAGAACTCCTCTTTCATCGTACTCTGCTGTTGAGCTGGGAAATACAGCACCATAAACAATGAAAGGGTAAACACCAACCCAATTATCAAGAAGCGGATTTTATTCTGGAATGAAACAAACTGAAGCATAGAGTAGTCTCCATCGAATGCAAAAAAAATTGTTTATGCCTAATGACAGCTATAACAATCTGGTTATTAGCCGATCCTTAACGAGATATTCGTACATCCACTAAATAGGAAAGGTACGAAGAGCTTTGTATATGCTCATCGGCTCACAAAAATAGTTTCAAGAAAGAATTACGCCAACACGGTAAACGAGGTAGTTCGATAAAGTTAGGATAAAAGTAGGAAATTTTTGTATATTTCCAATGATAAAGGTGAAACACCGTCCCTAAAGGGGTTGTTTTTTATTTTATTTCCTTGAGGAATGGGAACACAATGAAAGTTATATACACATTTTTTTTGTACGGATTGTTGTTGCTCATAGTCACAGCGTCAGCTATTGCACAGCCAGACACACAAATCCGCGGATTTACCGATGTTCAAATGGGGTATTCTGCCAAGGATAAAAAATTCCAGACTGTTTTAGGACAATTTACTACCTTCATTACTTCGGAAATTACCGACCGAATCTCGTTTTTGAGCGAGGTGGTATTCGAGTATAGTGGACACGATGCTGGCATAGACATAGAACGTGTACTCATCAAATATAATTTTGACACACAGTTTAACTTGGTTTTGGGCAAACACCACACGCCCATTGGGTATTGGAACACTGCATACCATCATGGAGCAGTCATCCAGCCCACCATTTGCCGCCCTCGTATGTTTAGTTTCGAAGATAATGGCGGAGTGCTACCCATTCACACAATAGGCTTGATGGCTACGGGCGAGAGCATAACTCCTCTGAACATAGGATATAGTTTCCTTGTGGGCAGCGGCGTAGGTTCCACCGCCCCGTTCGACCACGATGACGATAAGTCATTCACGCTTGAAGCACACATAGAACCTCTTGAAGGCTTGCGCGTGGGCGCAAGTAGTTATCTGACAAAAGTAGCAAAAGGTTCAGCCACACTGCGGAATGATACGTTGGCGCAGGATATGAATCAGCTTATGATAGGAGGAACGCTGCTATACCTGAATCGCTTGAATTCCCCTTTTGAATTTATTAGCGAGTTTTTGAGCATTAGCAATAAATACGATACCCGAACGGTAAACACAACATCGTTATATCTTTACGCTGGCTATCGTATCGGCAATATTATCCCTTACGTTCGTTATGACCAACTCAGGTATGGCGCAAAAGATGATTTATTCTACAATGCTGTGGATATGACGGGCTTACTGGTGGGCGTGCGTTATGAGATAAGCTATCTCTCGGTTCTAAAATTAGAATTTCAGAATGAAAAGTTTGGGGATACTGATGCCGCTAACAAAGTAATGTTCCAATTTGCTGTTGGTTTCTAAAGGTTGCAACAAGGGCTATCATCCAACTCACAACTTTATAACAATACAATAATTTTACAGCAGTTATGACACTACTCAGATTTATTTTAACCATCCTGTGCTGCCTTGTCATGCTCAACGCCAGTTCACAGGCACAATCTCTAATCGTAATTGCCAATGCACAAGGGGCTGCAACTTCTATGTCGTCAACAGAGCTAAGGGCAATTTTTAAAGGGCAAAAGCAGCGCTGGGAAAATGGCAATAGAGTAGTTGTTGCCATAGTGAAAGGGAATACAGCTATTGGCGGACAAATTCTGACAAAGGTGTTCGGCGTGTCTTTTGATGATTTTCAGAAGATTTGGCTTACGCTTGTGTTTCAAGGCAAAGCGCCAGCGCCAAAATATTTTGATACCGAAAATGACCTCAAAAACTTTATCAAATCAACACCGGGAGCAATTGGGATTATGAACTCAACCGCAGTAGATGAAGGCACGACGCAAATTGCGATTGATGGTAAAAAGGTAATTTGATGACGCTTTATACAGCAAGATGCACTCCAAGAATGGATTGCTTTATCATTTCTCATCCGAACTTTTTTCTTCACAGCGCCTTACAGAGAGTACCGAACAGCGCTGCCACACCACGCTTGGGAACTCATCTTGCACAACAACGACGTTCTGTCCGGCTTGCACGGCGATATTATTTGTAACAATGCTCTGCCGTACGAGACCGATGGAATCAAGGACACCGTTGTCGCAGAAGATGCATTCACAAGCTGCGCGAAGAGTTCGCGTAGGCGCTGGACAAGTGATTTTCGTCGAACGCCCTGAATGCCGGCTGCTTCTACGCTTTTGAGCAAGGGTGACATATAGGCGTAATTCAAGTAATGTACATCGTCGGGGAGCGAGAATAGATGTCGTTGGCAGGATAGCATAGTAGAAAGCAAAAAATGAAACGTAAATTCAAGAACGAATTATTGGTTCAAATTTACAAAAAACTCAAAAGCCATAACAGACACAATCCTTGTGAAAAATTTTGAAGCAATACAAGGTTTTTCGTCAACCATCTGCTTAGATAGCTGCCTCGAAACTCTTATCTTACGCAAAAAATACATCGAGAACTTATTCCACACCTTTTGCCTCGAAAAACTCTAACCACACACCATCAGGCGAACGTACAACAAATGTACGTATTTTACCGTAAGGTGCAACTTCAAGCGTCGCAATGTCACGGTGAAGCACGATGCCTTTTTCTACAATACGTTTTTTGTAGGTGTCAAGGTCAGTACAAGGGAACCTCAACAGCAGCAAACCCAGATTCGGCGCGGCAGCAAAACCCGCATAGTCTTTCCCCGTTATGCCCTCGATCTGCATAATTTCTACCGAACCATCGTTTGTGCCTTGTGGATGAAGAATATATGCTTTTCGTTTTGCCGCAGTTGCGTGGTTATACGGTAATCCCAGCACATTTTCACCAGTGCTACTCAATGTCTTACTATCGGATTCATTTTTCATATATATTTTAAACCCGAGCTTATTCACATAAAAGTCGTACGAGGCATTTACGTCTTTTACAATCTGCGTGGAATGAAAAATATAACTGAATTCGCGCATATTCTTGAACGCATCAAGCGCTGGAGCATAGCGTTGGGTAAATGCAAGTACCACGCCGTCGTGTCCACGCAAGAGCACTTCCTCCAGATCAAATTTTCCAACCGTAAATCGCTGCGGATCGGCGTACGCCTGCCAACCCAACCGCTGTAACTGGATGAACTTCGCTTTCACATCTTTCACACGAATATTTAGGTCGAAAATCCCACCGGCTTCCCAAGGATGGGCACTGGAACGAATTTGACGTTGTTGTTTGATAAGGACGGAATCCGTCAGATGAAACTTCACAAGCCGCATCCAACCTGATTTATCTCCTTTGTTACGGAGAACTGCTTCTTCGATGCGAATACCATCTTTTATACCCCAAAACTTCGCTAATTCTGGCGGAGCATCACCAAATGCGGCAATCTCCCAACCGCCAACTTCCTGATAAAACTTGATTGCCGCACCAATGTCATAAACACTAACCACTACTTCATGAAACCCTCGCAACAAGCCATTCTGGGGAACTTTCTCTTGGGTAAATCCTTTTGCAGAGGTTATTGAAATTGCAATAACAACAAAAACAAAGAATCGAATACGAGGGGATTTCATGCTTTCTCCGAACCAATATGAATCTATAATTTTCTACAATTCTCGCGGTAAAAGAGCATCAAGAGCGAGGCCTTCGTTCAACGATAACCTTCAAGCGGAAAAATATACGTAAGAATATATCCAAACAACCCCAATGCAGCGCAAACATTGTGAATCCACGTTCCCGGGCGACTTCGGGGCATAGCCGAAAGTGCAATAAGCGTTAGAATGAGGGCAGGATGAAACTCCAAAAATGTAGCGACCACGGCAGCAAAGAACACGAGAAAATACAAAAAATGGTGAATTTTCCCAAAGTGATACCACTGCAATTGAGCAATCACACCTACAATCATGTTCACGCTATAGAGGGCGAAAGCAATGAAGATCATCATTTCAAAAAATCCCGAATAGCCTTGTTTTCCATTGGAATGCGAATAAAAAGCAAAATGACAGCATTACATATACTTGCTACAAGCGCCGTTCGCCAAGCGCCAAAAATAAGAGGTGCAGCCGCCAATTCTAAAGCGACGGCAATGTAGTTTGGATGAGATATACATTTATACGGACCTCGCCGTATGCGCTCTGCGCCTTGCTGCACCAAAATCCGCGTATTCCACGCCACGCCAAGGCTTATTATTGCCCAATACCGTAGAGCCTGAGCCAAAACAAATACCATAAGCATCACTAATGATAAAACTAACGCGGGCGGTTCAGCACTAAAGCCCTCCACACCCCACGCAAACAACCATCCAATGTGCAGCACAACAAAAAACGGATAATGCGCCGCACCAAATTCCTTCGCACCCGCTTGCAGTGCCGCATGACGGTTTCGTTCTGCATGTCGAAGTTCCACAAGGCGTTGCACGATAACAAGCGCGATCATTCCGCATAAAAACCAATGATGTGTAGTCACCGTTACGTCTTTCGGAAAGTGTTAGAGTTGTGCCACAAGCTGCTTTAATGCCGTCTCAGCGGCTTTGAGGTTGTATTGAATTGTGCTCAGGCGGGTAAGAGCGTTTTCGTAACTCAACTGTGCTTGACGAACTTCAAGTGAATTTGTCTGCCCCAATCGGAGCCTTGCAAGCGCTACGTCGAGGTTTTCCTTTGCAAGCCCTATATTTTCTTGTTCCAGCACCAAAAGTTGTTGCTGATTTTCTACGTCCGTGAAGGCATTTTGTAGTTGTGCATTGATCTGGAGTTTGAGGTTTTGTACGTTATATTCCGCAGTTTTGAGCTGGATTTCTGCACCTTCAACCTGCCGACCTATTGCGCCTGCATCAAAAATGGGCATCGAAAGCGTAAAACCAAATTGAGGTCCGTAGGTTTCGCTTAAAAGGGTAAATCCAGCGGCATTATTATTTTTAACAAAATTGTACGCACCACCAACGACGACTTTTGGGTACCGCTGTGCGGTCAACTCCGAGATCGAGAGTAATGCAATGTCCGTTTGCTTTCGTACGGCGGCGAGAGCCAGATTCTTTACGTAAAGCTGTTCGCTAAGTTGTTTGCGGTCAGGCAACGTTTCAAACTGAATGCTATCCGCCACTTCAAACAACGTCTCTCCATCACGAGCAAGCAACCGATTAAGTTTGCGTTTTGCGGCGGCAATCACCGTTTGTTGGCTAATAGCATTTTCTTTATACACATTTAAATCTACTTTTGCCTGCAAAAAATCTGTCTTCGGCGCAAGACCAGATTTGAAGCGTGTTTCCGAAATCTTCGCCCGTTCGTCGTTGTAGGCAATAATCTCACGAAAAGCATTCAACTGCTGTTTCTGCCGCACAACATCGTAATACGACAAAATAATATCGGATTTGGTTTGCAGCACACGCTGTTTGAACTGTACCTCGCCAAGTTCATCAATCTGGCGCAATTTCTCGCGCGTAGCAAACATTTTCATCCCGTCAAACACCGTCCAACTTAATGCGACACCGGCTGTAAGTGAATTTGAACCTGCTCCGCTTGATGAGATTTCTGTTCCGTTTGATAATTGCTGATGAATACTATTCAGCGAATAATTATCGCCAGCCGTAAGTGCAATCGTTGGCAATATTCCTGCTGCTCCAGTGGCATTGTTTAGACTGGCGATAGCAGCATCGTTGCGGGCGACAAGAATATCATAATTATTCTGAACACCAAGACGGAGAGCTTCGTCAATGGTCAAAAGAAGCAATGGTTGTGAGGTTTGCGCCTGAGTTTGTGAAAGCAACCAACAAAAAAGCAGGGTAACAACAGCGATGAGCATTGTTCTGTTCATAATGTGCGATTGGAGATTTAATGAAGTTCAGAAACGTCGCCAGTATGCGAAACACCGTTCGAGGCGAGTTCTGACGGCTCTTCTGTAGTGGCAGCGTTCTCGATTTTCTCGCCGCTTTCGCCCGATGATTTTTTGTGTGCAAGGAACGCATACACGGTCGGAATGATATACAACGTGAGTACAAGTGAAAAGAGCAATCCACCAACAATCACCACACCAAGCGGGACGCGGCTTTGAGCACCAGCTCCTAATGCCAATGCAATCGGCATTGCGCCCAATACGGTTGCAAGCGAGGTCATCAAAATCGGGCGAAGGCGCTCGGTAGCGGCTTCCAGTGCGGCTTCGCGGATTGTTATCGGATGCCCAAGTTCATTCCCGCGTTCACGGATTTGGTTTGCAAATTCCACAATCATAATCCCGTTTTTTGTCACCAAGCCGATAAGCATAATCATGCCAATTTGGGAAAACACATTCAGCGTTAGATTGAACGCCCAAAGTGAGAGCATTGCTCCCGCTAATGCCAACGGCACGGTCATCATAATGATAAGCGGGTCGCGGAAACTCTCGAACTGTGCTGCTAAAATCAAATAAATAAGCACAAGTGCCAAAACAAGCGCAAACGACGTATTGGAGGAACTTTCTACAAAATCCCGCGATGGACCCGAAAGCCCTGTTTGAAACGAATCATCAAGCAAACCACTTGCTATTTGCTGCATAGCGGCAATGCCTTCTCCGAGGGTTTTTCCGGGTGCGAGCGAAGCCGAAATTGTGGCGGATTTGTATCGGTTGTAATGATACAACGATGGTGGATTACTTGTTTCTGCCATTGTTACGAGGTTATCCAACTGAATCATTGCACCCCTCGTATTGCGGATATACAGGGATGCTAAGTCAATGGGTTCATCACGGTCGGCGCGGTCAACCTGACCAATTACTTGATATTGCTTACCTTTCATCAGAAAATAACCAAAACGCCTGCCGCTAAGAGCAAATTGAATTGTATTCGATATGTCCATCACACTTACACCAAGCTCTGTGGCTTTCAGTCGGTCAATAGTTATATTCAACTCTGGTTTGTTAAACTTCAAATTCGCATCCACATTACCAAAAGTTGGATTTTTACGGGCTTCTTCCAAAAATTTTGGTAATACCGTTTGCAGTTTTGCAAAATCCAGGCTTTGAATCACAAATTGTACAGGTAGTTGGGAGCCACCCGACAATGACGTGGAAATCGTTTGTTCTTGAACGGGAAAAATGCGTGCTTCTGGGTAGCGCTTAAAAATTCTAACAAGACGGTCGTAAATCTTTTGCTGTGAACTTTTGCGGTCTTCGGGGTCTTTGAGCAAAATGCTTAACGATCCTGAATTAGTGCTACCTGCACCCGAAAATGACGGGGCGGTAATACCCATAACCATTTTTGCTTCCGGCACACTGTCCATGGTTGCTTGCGCTAAACGACTGATGAGGTTTTCCATATAGTCAAAATCCGTCCCCTCTGGTGCTGTAACGGGGCTGCGGACTATACTACGGTCTTCAAGCGGAGCTAATTCACTTTTCAAAACGCTTCCGAGAAGAAAAACTACTCCAAAACATGCCAAAACGATTGCTGCTGCAAGCCAACGGAAACGCATAAACGTTTCTAAAGAATTGCGATAAAACACATCGAGCTTACGGAAAAACGGCTCCGTAAAAAGATAGAAGCGCGAGGGCGTTGGTTTCTTTTTCCCAAGCTTGACGTTTAGAACAGGGGTGAGCGTAAGCGACACAAATGCCGAAATAAGCACTGAACCGGCGACAACAACACCAAATTCCCGAAACAAGCGCCCAGTAAACCCTTGCAAAAACACGATGGGGATGAACACAACTGCTAAGGTGAGCGACGTAGAAATCACCGCAAAGAAAATTTCCCTTGAACCTGCCCGTGCCGCCGACCATTTGTCCATCCCCTGTTCTATTTTTTTGTAGATATTTTCGGTCACGACAATACCGTCATCTACCACAAGCCCCGTTGCCAGCACGATTGCCAGCATGGTTAACACGTTGATTGAGAAACCAAACACATACATAATAAAAAAAGCACCGACTAACGACACAGGAATATCAATAAGTGGGCGCACCGCTATCACCCAATCGCGGAAGAACAAATACACAATCAGCACGACTAAAACAATAGCAATCACTAACGTTTCTTTTACCTCGTTTATTGACTTGCGAACAAATTTTGATTTATCAATACCAACTTCTGCGCTCATGCCCTCCGGGAGTGATTTTTGTAATTCTCCAAATCGTTGATAAAAAGCATCGGCTATTTCCACATAGTTTGCCCCAGGCTGTGGGATAACGGCGATGGAAACACCATTAACATTGTTTTTCCGCAGCGAAGTTTCCTCGTTTTCCGGTCCGAGCAATGCCTCGCCTACATCACGAAAGCGTATAATTTGGCTATTCGTTTGGCGAATAATAAGATTGCTAAAATCTTCTTCCTTTACCAATCTGCCATACGTTTTTACGGTCAATTCCGTAGCATTTCCACGCACCTTGCCGCTCGGAAGCTCCACATTCTCACGGTTGAGTGCGGCGAACACGTCTTGTACCGTTAGCTGATATGCAGCGAGTTTTGAAGGGTTCATCCACAGCCGCATTGATGGTCGCCGTAGCCCAAAAATCGCTACTTGACTCACTCCCGGAATTGTTTGGAGTTTTTCCAAGATGACATTTTCAGCATAATCGCTTAATTCCACAATATTCATAGTAGAACTTTGCAAGGGCATAAAAATAATGGGGTCGCCGTTGGCATCGGCTTTGGAAACAATCGGAGGGGCATCAATATCTTGGGGAAGATTACGAACCGCCTGTGAAACTTTGTCACGCACATCATTCGCAGCTTTTTCGAGGTCGGAACCGAGATTAAATTCAACCGTAATATTGCTATTGCCAAGCGAAGAGGAGGAAGAGATAGATTTTATACCCTCAATACCATTGATAGCACGCTCAAGCGGTTCCGTAATTTGTGATTCAATAATGTCGGCATTTGCGCCTGTGTACGCCGTGCGAACACTGATATTCGGCGGGTCAATCGCGGGATACTCTCGCACCCCCAAAAACGTGTAGCCCACAGCGCCAAAGAGTACTATAATAATACTCATCACAATGGCAGCAACAGGGCGGTTTAGCGAAAAATCTGAAAGTGTCATAATTATTCATTCCCAATCGTCAATAAGAATGGTGCGTACTTTTTCGGCTTTTAATGTACTTTCGAGAATTGAAGCGGTGCGTCGGGGCGAATAAACAACACCCCCGTCGTTACAATCGTGTCGCCAGCACGAATACCTTCCAATACTTCCACCAACGATGCTTGACGGATACCTGTTTTTACCTTTACAAATTCTGCTTTGCCGTTGCGTGAGACTATCACCCGTTTGTCGCGGGCTTGTGGAATAATGGATTGCGACGGAACCATAATTGCTTTGTCATTTTTGCCCAAAACGACGGATACTTGCGCGAACCCGCCGGGCACAAGTGCTAACGACTTGGAATGAACAACTGCGCGAACATTGAGATTACGAGTGCTTTCTTGTATGCCTTGCTCTGTTGCCATGATGCTCGCATCAAACGTAGTCGTACTCCCTTCAACTTTGAATTGCACGTTTTTTCCGGCAATCATTTCGGCGCTGTATTTTTCGGGAACACTAAAATCCAGTTTCAATTTTTGGTCGGTACGAATTGTTACAATAGGAGTAACTGGCGAAATATACGCACCAACACTTACCTTTTTTAAGCCAATTCTACCATCAAACGGCGCACGAATTTCAGTTTTGCCAATTTGTACTGTTACTATATCAATCTCCGCTTTGAGATTGCTCACTTGCAAAGCGCTCAAATCATACTCTTGCTGACTAATTCCATTAATCCCAAGAAGTTCGTGTTGTCGTTTTTCGGTCGTTTCCGCTATTTGCAACTGGACTTGGAGTTTTTTTCGCTGAGTTTGCAAATCCCCATCAAAAAGCTTCACAAGCAATGTTCCTTTAGTAACCGTCTTGCCTTCGGGTAGATTCACCGCTACTACGCGCCCTGAAATTTCTGGCATCAATACGGTTTCCTCAAACGCTGTGAGAGTTCCCGAAACCTCTATAATCTCTTGAATGGACGATGTTTTTACGACTATGCCTTCAATCGGAGCAAGAGCAGCCCCGGAAGTTCCCATTGGCGGAGTTGTGGCAGCCGATGATTTTTTCTCGGCGGAGTTAGAATTGCTTTTAACAAAAATTATCACTACAACGCTTGTTGTTCCAAGCATCACTACCACAAGTGGGATAATAAATTTTTTACTGAGTTTCATGTATTTCCATCAAAAAAAATAACCGAAATTTCGTGGTATATCATCGGAGAATGGTTTGCAGTGGCTCCAAAAACCAAGTCAACGCCATTCCTACTGTATCAAATGGTTGTGCATTGCACTTATTAGAGCGAAGTTTGTCGGCAAAATTTTTTGAGCTAATACGCGCATGGACGGAACGTGGTAAAACAATTGCAATGCGGTTGATATTCTGAGCTACGAGGTGTGGAGCAAAATATTCCTCCATCCAGCAATCAAGCAAAATTCTACGCGGTTTATATGGATACCCGCCGAAGTTTTCCCAGCGAAGGCTGGGAAACTGGAATGACCTACAAAAGTAGTCGTAATAAACTCTAATATTTCGTTATCGGTGCTTGGTTTCAGCTTCTTTTTTGACTTTATCAACAATAAACAGTGCCCGTTCTATGCGTTTGGTCTCGCTTTTGGCATCATTGACGTAGCGAATCCAACCACGCCGTCGTCCGGGTGGAACCGCATTCCATAACGATTTCCCTTCGTCGTCCGTTTCAAGCACTTCGTAGAGTTCTTCCGGCAAGTCCAATCCGTGTGCATCGTCGTCACGCCACATCCGCACAGTCAATTCTTGCCCTAATTCAAGCCCCGCATCCTCCACCACTTTTTTGCCAAAACCAATAAAAAACCGACCCTCGCCTTTCGACTTGATTGCACCATGTCGTTCATACACATTATTCAAAAGGCACACTACCCGCACCGGACGACCCGTTGTGAATATCTGTGCAATTTCAGCTGGAACAGCGATATGATACAAACCGCCAATAAAATACACGCTCTGCTGATCGCCCACACAATCAAGCCGCGTGGTAAATTCTACGCTGTCGTGAATACTATTTTGGATACTATTGGGGTTCATTCAAAACAATAATTGTGAGATTCACCAACGAAAAAGCACAAACTCAGCACTAAAACCGGGTCCGAGCGCCACCATTACGCCAAGCTCATCTGTTGCTTGCCTTTCGCTCATAAATCGCTCCAATGCAAACAATACTGACGCACTCGACATATTGCCGAAACCTTGCAATATTGTATAGGCAGAGGAAAGCTGCTCGTGCGACAGACCAATGTTTTTATATGCATCAAGTACTTTCGCGCCCCCGGCATGAACCACACAATGACAAATTTCCGTGCGTTGAATGCACCACGCAGCGCAGGCTTCATCAAGCAAACGCGGCAATTCTGCCCGAACGAGCGCGGGAATATCGCGGGAAAACCGTACTTTTAAGCCAGTTTCCAACACATCCCACCCCATGATGTCTTCAGAATTATCAAAGAGAAAGCTGTATGAATTGAGAATTTTCAGTTGCTTTAAAGATTGTTGAGGAGGTGACTCTGGCGGCATTTGTACAAGCACTGCTGCCGCGCCATCTCCGAAAAGACTCGTGGCGACGATGTTCGATTTCGTCACGTCGTTGCGCTGAAATGTTAGGCTACATAATTCCACAGCAACAAACAAAACTGCCTTCCCTGCCGACAACGTTTGAGCGCATTCAGCCGCCCTTGCAAGCCCCGCTACTCCCCCCGCGCAGCCCAAACCCCAAAGCGGCATTCTGCGTGTATTCGGTGCAAGACCAAGCGCTTGGATGAGCTTTGCGTCTAAACTTGGCGTGGAAATACCCGTCGTGGAAACAACGATGACCATACCAATATTTTGTTTGTCAAAAGCTGTCGTGCGAAGCAGTGTTGTCGCGGCTTCCGTGGAAAGCGAAAGCGCAGTTTGTTGATACGCTTCCGTAGATTCAACAAATGTGTGTTGCGTTGAAAACCACTCAAGCGGCTTGGAAAAATACCGTGTTTGGATTTGTGTGTTCTCAAACACAGGCATTAAGCGCTCAATGCCAGCATATTGTTCACGGAAAAGGTTTTCTACCAACCTTCGTACTTCAGATTGTTCGACGCGATAAGCGGGAACGGCTGTGGCAACACCGAGAATACGCGGGGGATTTTTCATTTCCTTGTATTCACTCCTCTTGCTCAGAACTTGGCGTTGGGTCTTGCTCCGATGTGGCGCACGTATTGCGGAAAACAAGTTGCGAAAGTCGTTTGCGTTGGTTGCTCGTCCAGTCAATACGTGGGCGCTTCTTCTCGTCGGGCAAATACCCCAAACGGTAAATCGCCATGAGTTCCAATTCCTCTGGTACGCACAACAGTGTTTTTAATTCCAACCAAGCGCTTGGAATCTCCATCGGCGTTGAAACAAACTGAATGCCCATTCCAAGCGAGCCGCAAGTAAGCCACACGTTTTCAATCGCCATACCGAGTGATAACAAACAATACATCCCTGACAATTCACCCGGAATGTATTCATCTTTTGCAAGCAATGCCGCCAACATAAGGGGACTATTTTCGACGAGTTTACGATTGTCTTGTCCAAGTAATTTTGGCACTCCCAACGACCGCATAATCGTGAGGGCAGTATCGCTGAAAATTTGCTTTACAAATGGGCGAAGCGGAAGCGGAAGTTGGTCTATCAGAATGCCATCTCGACGGCGCTCCATTTCTTCCGCATCAAATCGAAAATATTTTTTATAGCGCGAAAAAAACTTTCCCTCGTCAATAAGCTGCGTCATCGTCGCGCCGCCAATCTCCCCCACTCGCCCGCGAATCTGCGGATCGTCAATCAAGATAAACCGCCAAGGTTGCGAATTAAAATGACTTGGGGCACGCCCTGCTGCCTCCACAAGCAAGTGTTGATGCTCCAACGAAACACGGTCGGGCTTAAAAGCACCATTCGTGGTTCTGCGCGTACGAATTGCTTCGAGAAGTTCCATAATAAATGGTGGGTGGAAAAATAACGGGTTGGTGAATTTTGAAAACCGCTTTTATGAACAAATCGTGGGGATGCTACACAGATTATTTCCCGCCGTACAGCATCACTCCTTGTTTCCATGATATTTCTTCATCAGCAAGTTTTTGTGTCTGAGTGCTATCTGTCAATGTACTTGCGAACGCTCGCATATCCGGCTTCCCAGCGTTCACCCACGCCGTAAACCAAAAACTCCCTACCGCCCTGATGGACTCACGAAAGCGCCGTTCCACCATGCCTGCAAGCATTGCATTATACCGCAGTGCATAGGGTTCAGAATACACAGGAAACGTTCTATCGCCGCGTTTTTCCAGAACATATTTTTCTTTTTCGGGAAATTGAGCATTGAGTTCGCGGTCAAAGCGTAGCACCGAATCTAAAGCAGCATTACTTGCTTTCAGGATGTTCCATGCGGTATTGAGCGGGTCGGGAAGGTATTCCGCAGCACCACAATACGGATTATACTTTGCTCCATACAATTCTGGCAATCTGGATTCCCAAAAGCTATG
>JANYIG010000303.1 GCA_025358765.1 Candidatus Kapaibacterium sp. | reverse complement strand
GTGCTGACAAAATTTGTTCCGGTCAGCGTGAGTACCACCTCTGTTGCGCCAGCCAACACATTCACCGTTGCGGTCGTAGGACTGACCGATGTGAGCGTGGGCAGCGGATTCCACACCTCGAAGCGTACCAACGCGCTTGTGCCGCCGTCCAGCGTGGTCATATCCGATGGCGGATTGGTGACCGTCAGCGCATACACTCCAACAGGCAGATTGAGAGCCGTAAACGCCGACAATGTGGTTGTTATTTGTGTTGGGTTCACAACCGTTGCCGTCGTAACCCAAAGAACCCACACACCAGCGCTATCGCGGATTTCGATGGTAGCCGACGGTACAAACCCTGTGCCGTCCACCACAAGCGGCGTTGCCGCGTTCACCAGAGCGTGGTCGGGCGCAAGGCTGCTGACAACGGGGACGGGGTTGGTCAACACCAACGTTTGTGCCGTTGACGTGCCGCCACCCACGCTCACTCCACTGATAATAAGAGGCGCGTTGATTACGGTTATTGGATAGGTGCCTGAACTCGCACAGAGCGCTTGCGGAATGGTTGCGATAAGTGAACGTGCGCTGTAAAACTGTTTTGGAACCGCCACACCGTTAAACATCACGGTGCTGGTTGGTACAAAACCATCGCCGTCAAGCGTAACTTGGAGATTGCCCGTTGCTGCTTCTGCCGTTGTGGGCGTGATGCTGTTCAGCATCGGAGCGGGGTGTACTGCCATGACGGTTGCCGCCGTCACACCGCCACCTTGCCCACTCACCTGCGGGTTTGTTACGTCCACCGTGTACGCGCCTGCCACCGGGACGATGCTGGCGGGAACATCCACCACAAGCTGGGTTGGGCTAACAAAGGTTTGTGAGAGAGCCACACCACCGATGTGTACTTGCGAGGTCGGCACGAAGTTCGTACCCTGAAGCGTAAGCGTGTTCGGCTGCCACACCACAAGCGGCGTGGGCGTAACCGATGCGAGCGTAGGCACGGGGTTTTTCACCACAAACAAAAGCGCGTTCGACGGCGCAAATGCTGGCGCTGGGTTCTGCGCTTGAATACTCAGTGTTCCCGCTTGTGCGAGTAGGGTTACGGGAATGGTGATAACAGCTTGTGTGGCGCTGGATACCACGACGACAACCGCTTGACCGTTCACCGTCACGCTCATTCCAGCACTCACACCACTTACCGCGCTCATAAACCCCGTTCCCGTCAGCACCACTTGCTGCGAGGTGGAGCTGACCACCACCGCTTGCGGTGCAGCGCTGACGAGTTTTGGCGCTGGGTTCACGGTTTGCAGCGACCGTGCAGCGGAATACACCGTCACGCCGCCAATCACGTTTTTTATCCGAACGTTATATTGAC
Organism: Candidatus Kapaibacterium sp.; assembly: GCA_025358765.1. GTDB lineage: Bacteria > Bacteroidota > Ignavibacteria > Kapaibacteriales > UBA4661 > JANYIG01. Next base: position 2,758 of record JANYIG010000303.1, on the reverse strand, counting down.
CAATCTTCGCCAACACATTTTGCCCCGGCGTGAGCGTCATTTGTACGTGTGTGGCGCTTATGTACTGCGTTGGAAGCGCCGTATAGACATTCGTCGTGGAATATTCAATCGTTGTTGTACCCGAAGCGCCACCACTAAGGAACGTAGAACCCGTGAGTGTGAGCGTCGTGGCGTTTGTGGTGATGATGATAGGTGAGGGGCTGATGGTGGTGAGTACGGGGGTATAAACGCCGCTGACGGAAAACGTACCGCTGCCGGTTACGCCCGATGAGGTCTGTATTTGCACCGTGTATGTGCCGGCAACCGTCATTTGTGATGCCAACACGGTTGCCGACAGCGCGGTGGCTGTCCCGTTGAGAATGGATGCCCCAAATGCCGAACCGCCGCCGGATGGAGGGGTGATGACGACCGATGCGCCGTAAAAGTTCACGCCACCAAGCAAAAGCGCTACATCACCCGTGCTGCCAAGATAATACGGTTGCGGCGTGGCGGTCATGCTCGAAAGAATCGGTGGCGGGTAGTTCACGCTGAAACCGCCGTAACCATTCATGTTGGCGATAGTCAGCGTGTGGTAGCCAACACTAAACCCCGACGGCAGGGGAACCGTCAAAAACGTCAGTGTGGCTGCTGTTGCGGGCGTTGCAAGCGTTCCGCCGCCCGGCAGTGTCAATGGACTTCCATCAATCAACACCGCCGCATTTGGCTCAAAGCCCAGACCTTGCGCGGTGACAATGAGCGTTTCTGTTCCCACGATTGGCGCAACAAACTGTGTTGGACTCACGCCTTGAATGCCGTACCGTTTGTTAACCGTAAAACTCACACTATTGGACAATACCGTTCCGCCGTTTGAGCTATTCAAAACCTTCACTGAGTAGCTGCCTTGAAGCATTTGTGCTTGCGGAATTGTTGCTACTAACTGCGTGGGGGATTGAGAGCTTGGGATAATGGTAGCGGCTCCAAATTGAATAACCGACCCTTGGAAATTTGTTCCTGTTATCGTGATTTGTGTGGATTGTCCTTCATAGCCGCTATTCGGCGTAACGGAGGTGATAACGGGTACGGGTGGTGGTGGATAGGAAACTGTCAAGTCTGCCGGAACGGAATTTTGCCCTTGGCTTTGTACGATGATATGATATGTTGCGGGAGCCGATGTGTAATAATAGGGAATACTTGCTATAAGCTGAGTAGCCGAAACAACGGTTGTTGGAATCGGAGTACCACTCAAGGTCACCAGTGCGTCGGAAGCAAAATTCTGTCCATTGACCACAAATGTTTGCGAGGTGGTGGAGCCATATGGTGTGACGTTGATATTGGAAGGATTCAACGACGTGATGACGGGCAGTGGCGGATTCACCACAAAACTCACGCTGCCGCTTGCACCACTGACTCTGAGCGTGTGAGTTCCTACTGTCATAAGATTTGCAGGAATGGTAAGAACCAACTGCGATGGAGAACTTGTTGTTGCAATGAGGGTAGCCATATTATCCCAATCTACCTGTGTGCCGTCGAACAAATTAACCCCGTAGAGGGTTATTTGGGTACTTTGTCCCGCATAGCCAGTAGAGGGATTACAATACGTAATTTGGGAGAAACAGGATATGTTCAGCACATTCGATGTTTGCCCACCGCTTAGTACCGCGACGGTATGCTGACCGAGGGTAACCAACGACCCCACAATCGTTGCTCCGATGGATGTGCTGCTATACACCGTGCTGGCAACCGCCTGTCCATCAAACACAATTTGCGCTCCCGACGCAAATCCTTGACCACTCACGAAAATACCGAACGTTTGCCCGGCTTGCGGGTTGGATGGGGATGCCGAGACGATGGACAGCGCTGGCTGGCTCACACTAAAACTCAAACCGTTGGAGGTTTGCCCGCCGCTTTGAACGGTAATCGTATGGTTGCCTGCGGTCATCTGCGCGGCAGAAATCGTTGCCGACACTTGCGTAGAGGAATTGACGGTTGTGGCCAGTGCTACACCATCAAGCAAAATTGTTGCCACAGTAGCAATTCCCTGTCCAATAACCGTTATCGGCGTGGATTGATTGGCAAGACCACTTGTCGGATTTAGCGACGTAATCTGTAGCGCTGGCGGCGGCGGGGCATTCACCGTAAAGGCGACGCTGTTGGAACTGGCGTTTTCGTGCTGAACGCTGATGGCGTGTGCGCCAGCGGTCATCAAGTTCGATGGTATTGTTGCCGACAACGACGACGAGGAGTAGGCGGTTATCGCAAGAGCGGTACCATCAAACAGTACGGTTGTTTGGTTTGCCCCAGTACCCCACCCGCTGCCGGTGATGGTGATTGCTGTTGCTTGGTTGGCGGTTCCGCTCGTCGGGCTAACACCGATTTGGATGTGAAAGGTCAATAAAGCAAGATTCATAGCGCTCCGGGGGTCATCGAAGTGGGCGAGTATCGGAGGCGTTGGGGTGCTATGAGCCGCGCTCGTATGAACAGAGCTTGTATGAACAGCACTTGTGCGAGCGATCATTGGTGAGAATGTCAACAACGCAACAACAAGAAAAAGTACCGCAACATCGCAAAGGCGAAGACCGATGCGGAGCAAGGAATAGGGCATAATGGTTGGGGAATGTGGGTGAATAAAGAACAAAAAGCTGTAACTTTTTATGGAAATTTCGGTTGTTTTTCGTACCTTTGAAGAAGCATTAAGCAGATACAATACGCAGTATCAACGTGCTTCCTCACTTAAGCAATTTCATCTCCACACATATAAAAAAACGCCATAGAGCGGATA
>JANYIG010000285.1 GCA_025358765.1 Candidatus Kapaibacterium sp. | reverse complement strand
TTGTTTGCGTGTCTGCCGAGCTTTTTGTACGTTTGTCATGAGCGTTTTGCAAACTATTGTGGGTTTTTTCTTCTTGGTCGAACTAAAATACCACGTGAGCGGCAAAACGCTCACTTTTTTTCTCATTCATGCAACAAAGTCCATGCTGCATTTTTCTGCACCTAAACAATCCAAGACTCGGGAGTCAAGGGTTGAAAAATGTATGCAGCAAATTCTCAATGGAAAAGGATTGGACGATAGTAATTAGTACATTCATGTAATTTTGGTGTCCATAATGATGTCAAGTGATGTGTTGGCGGTAATTTAAAGAATTTGAATCTAACAGATTCGTCCGGGCGCGGCGTGAAGAGCATTTAACGGTCGAAGCCGACAGCCATGCTGTCAAAGCGTCAGTTGCTAAAGACCGCCAACAACGCAAACGTGATCGGGCAGAGCTTCAGACGGATCTCGGAAAAACGGTTAGCGACAAGACCCTGAAACACTTTCTAAAAAATTGGCACTCGATGGAAACGTTTCCGCAAACGCCCACGTTTGATCGGTGCGTTCACGGGGCTTGTTTTCCAGCATGATACGGTGCATCCGTTTGAGCCAGTAGGTGTCGAACACGGTGTTTCATAGACCACAAAATACCGCTTACGTCCCGCAGCATATCGAAAGTATTCGGAATACACTCTAATGAGCAACGAGAACACAATAACATATAAAAAATTGGACAGCAACGATCTTCCTGCTTTGAGGGCACTGATAAGCGTGTATGAGGAAGTTTTTGAGATGACCAATTTTCAAATGCCAAACCTACAATATGTACAAGGTTTGCTGGAAAAAGAAAGTATGATTTTTTTTGTAGCATATTCAGGTAGCACGGTGATAGGAGGCTTGACTGCTCACATTCTGCCTTCCGTATATTTTTCATCAAGCGAAGTCTATATCTATGACCTTGCTATCCAAACACAGCAGCAGCGCAAAGGAATTGGCAAAACACTCGTACATGCACTCAAACGTTATTGCTCTGAGTGTGGATATAAAGAAATTTTTGTTCAAGCCGACATTGAAGACCAACACGCCCTTGACTTTTACCGATCAACAGGTGGGCAAGCGGAAAGCGTCGTGCATTACTCTTACGCCCTTCCCCACAACAAACAATGATCCGTACCATCACCATACAAGTTATCCCCGAAGAAGAGGCAGATGAACAGCTCTTGAAAAATATCATTGCTGCCAAACTTGCGCTCCCTGCTGAACATATCACATCCATAAAAAAGCTAAAACGTTCGATTGATGCTCGCTCACGCACGATAAAAATTCAGCTTCATGCAGACGTGTACATAGGTGAAATGCCGCTCCCACAGGAGTACCATTTTTTTGCTCTGAACGTCAGCACGGCACAAACTGTCCTTATTGCCGGTGCTGGACCAGCCGGCTTGTTTGCTGCGTTGCGACTGATAGAAGACGGTTTCAAACCTATTATTTTGGAACGCGGCAAAGATGTACGGGCGCGAAGGCGCGATTTAGCCGCGATAAACAGAGAACATATTGTCAACCCCGATTCCAACTACTGTTTTGGCGAAGGTGGTGCAGGAACGTATTCGGATGGCAAACTGTACACGCGCTCCACCAAACGAGGCGATGTAAAAAAGGTATTAGAGTTGTTAGTCGCACACGGTGCTTCGGACAACATTCTCGTAGAAGCGCACCCACACATCGGCACCAATAAACTGCCACAAATCATTGTCAATATCCGCGAAAGTATCCTGAGTTCCGGCGCTGAAATTCATTTTAACACGCGCGTTACTGATTTTATTATTCACGACGATTGTTTCCAAGGTGTTGTCACTGCTGATGGAAAAGAGTTTTTTGGAGCAGATTTGATACTCGCCACGGGGCATTCTGCGCGGGATATTTTTGAATTATTAGCTGCAAAAAATATACGCATAGAAGCAAAATCGTTTGCAATGGGACTACGAATAGAACATCCACAAACGCTCATTGACACCATGCAATATCGCACTCCAACACGCAACCCTTTGCTCCCTCCAGCTTCGTACTCTTGGGTGGAACAGGTGGATGGACGTGGTGTTTTTTCGTTTTGTATGTGTCCGGGTGGCATCATTGCGCCTTGCGCTACTGCGGGCGGAGAGGTTGTTACCAACGGTTGGTCGCCTTCAAAGCGCAACAACCCCTTTGCTAATTCAGGCGTTGTGGTTGCCATCAATGCGCCCGATGACCTCCCAGAATATGGCACGCTCGCGGGTTTACGGTTTCAGCAACAGCTCGAACAAATGGCGTTTGAAGCGGGCGGGAAAACACAAATGGCTCCGGCACAACGGATGGTAGATTTTGTCAACAACAAACTATCACCCAATCTCCCCAAAACATCGTACCAACCGGGCATCGTCTCCGCGCCACTCCACGAACTCTTACCGCCGCTTATTGGACAAACGCTGCAAGGGGCATTCCGGGCGTTATCAAAAAAAATGAAACCTTATTTCACCAATGAAGCTGTGTTACATGGTGTAGAGTCGCGTACGTCTTCCCCTGTTCGTATTCCGCGCGACCCGCAAACGCTGGAGCATCCGGAAATAAAGGGGTTGTATCCTTGTGCCGAAGGAGCGGGTTTTGCCGGCGGCATTGTGTCTGCGGCAATTGATGGTCAAAAATGCGCCGAGGCAATTATTGCAAAGACAATGAGTAGAAAGAAGGGTTAAACAATGATGCCTCTTAGAGACTTTTCGCGTAATGTTCAGACACTTTCCGAAGAACTCACAGGCAATTCCACGATAAACGTTGCGCCGTTGCCAAGCTCGGATTCACACCACACGCGACCGTTTTGTCTTTCCACCAACTGTTTGACAATGGATAACCCAAGCCCGGTACGCTGCTCACCACCCGTTGGTATGGTGGACAGCCGCGCAAATTTCCCGAACAACCGCCTTTTGTCCTCCTCGCTAAAGCCAGTACCCTCGTCCTTTACCACAACCCGCACTATTCCCTGTGCGCCAACTTCTGTACTCACCCAAATCTGCCGCCCGTGCGGTGAATATTTTACTGCATTAGAAATAATATTGTCAAAAATTTGCAAACATGCCGTGCGGTCAGCATAAACAGATGTTTTGGCGGCATTTTTCGTACAGTGGAGTGTGATGTGTTTTGCCGAAGCGCGGATTTCGTAATCGCTGACAATATCGCTCACAAGCAAAAAAACATCGAATTCCTCTGGTATTGAGTATGCCGCACCGCGCTCTAAGGCATTCAGATTTAGTAGATTGCCAATGAGAGTGAGCATCGTGTCGCTGGATTTTCGCACCATACTACCAATGCTCTGAATTTTCTCCGGCGCAAGATTGTGCGCTTCTTCCAAAAGGATTGCAAGACTACGAATACTGCCAATGGGGTTCCGCAAATCGTGTGCAGCTATACCCATAAACTCATCTTTTTCATCACTGAGGATGGTGAGTTCTTTGTTTGTGTCCTCAAGTTTGACGTTGATATCGAGCAACGCTGAATTAACAATCTGAATTTCCGTCGCTTGTTCCGTAAGCGTCTCCATCTGATGAGTAATTTCAATCGTTGCATCATGAAGTTCTGCTGTGCGCTCGCGTACTTGTTGTTCCAATCGCGCGTTTTGCCGCGCAAGTGCGTTGATTCGCCAATGGTACGTTTGATACAAGCTGCCAATAGCACATAACGCAAAGATAGTACGCGCCCACCACCGCGCCCACCATGGCGGAAGGATTATCACCTGTACGCTTGCTCCTTCCATATTCCACACACCGTCACTATTGCTGCCGCGCACCCGAAACGTGTATTCACCCGGGTCAAGGTTCGTATAAATCGCTTTACGCTCTGTTCCTGCGGATGACCAATCTTTGTCGTAGCCCTCAAGTTTGTAGCGGTACAAATTCCGCTCCGGGATGCTGAAACTTAATGTAACAAACTCAAAACCGATGTCATTGTCACTGTGGGAAAGCGTAATGACTTTTTTCACTTCCATTGCCGAATCCAACACTACAGGACGATTAAATTTTTTGAACATCGTGATCAATACTGGCGGCGGGGTAAGGTTTGCGCTTACACTATCAGGAAAAAATTCGTTAAACCCAATAGTACCGCCAAAGTACATTCGCCCGCTTTTTCCACGATGAGATGCTCCCGAACAGAACTCATTGTCCTGTAAGCCGTCGCGTTTGTCGTAGTTTGTAAATGTTTGTTTTTGGGGATTAAACTTGGAAAGCCCTTTATTTGTACTGAGCCAAAGATTACCATGCTCATCTTCCAATATGCCATAAACCGTATCATTCGGCAGTCCATCTTTTTCGCGGAACGCCGTGAATGTTCTGGTTGCGCGGTCAAAACGATTTAAGCCTCCACCGTAGGTTCCTACCCAAAACGCTCCCGAACGATCTTCGTAGAGAGAGGAGACAAGGTTATGGCTCAAACTTTTCGGGTCGGCGGGATTGTGTCGAAAGTGCTCGAAGGTGTCTGTCGTGGGGTCAAAACGGTCTAAACCGCCTCTAACCCCTACCCAGAGTGTGCCTGAACGATCTTCAAAAAAAGATGTGACGACACGCCCGCTTACGCTTTTTGGGTCAGCGGGATTATGTCGGTATTGTGTAAAGGTGTTGGTAGCGGGGTCGAAACGGTTTACACCCCCACCCGTACCCACCCAGAGCCTACCAACACGGTCTTCCAAAAGCGAAAATACGCCATTATTGCTCAAACTTGTCGTATCTGTAGGATTATGGTAATACCGTATAAACTTCCCTGTTGAACGGTCAAAACGATTCAAACCACTTCTTGTGCCAACCCAAATCTTACCTGAATGATCCTCCAACAATGACCATATCTCGTTATCACTCAAACTGTTTTTGTCGGCGGAATTATGCAGATAGTGCATAAATTTCCCCGTGGTGCGGTCGAAGTAATTCAATCCACCACTTGTTCCCAGCCAAAGCGCTCCCAGATGGTCTTCAAGGATAGCCCACACGTTGTTATTATTCAAACTCGCAGCGTTGAACGGATTGTGTTGATGACGCACAAACTTATCTGCCGTACGGTCGAAGCGATTTATACCGCTCGCGGTTCCCACCCAAAGCCCGCCTGAACGATCCTCAAAGAGCGACAGAATCTTATCATTACTCAAACTTGACGGGTCGGTGTGTGTATGCAGGTGTCGGGTGAATATTCCCGTAGCGCGGTCAAAATGATTCAAACCCTCTTGCGTACCTATCCAGAGATTGCCGCCACGATTACTATACCTACGATCTTCCAACAGTGTCATTACTCCATTATTGATCAGACTTTTCGGGTCGGCGGGGTTATGCAGATAGCGGGTGAATGTTTCTGTGGCGCGGTCAAAACGATTCAAACCTTCTTGGGTACTTACCCAAAGCACCCCGTCGCGGTCTTCTAAAAGTGTTTTTACAAAATTATTACTGCTTAGGCTTTTGGGGTCGGCGGGATTGTGCAAATAGCGGGTGAATTTTCCTGTGGTGCGGTCGAGGGAGTTCAAACCTTTTCCCGTGCCTACCCAAAACCTCCCCGTGTGATCTTCCAAGAGCGACAACACCACATTATCGCTCAAACTTGCTGCGTCGGTTTCGTCGGACTGATACCGCGTAAATGTTCCCGTGGCGCGATCAAAGCGGTTTAACCCACCACTTGTTCCCACCCAGAGTACGCCAGAACGATCTTCCAACAGTGACCATACCTCATAGTGACTCAAACTTGCTGGATCGGCGGGGTTATGTTCATAGCGCGTTATGTTCCCTGTGCTACGATCCAAACGGTTCAAACCGCTGCCGCCTGTACCTATCCAAAGATCGCCACCACGGTCGCCATGACGTTGGTCTTCAAGCAAAACACGAATAGTACTGCTGGAAAGCGTGGCTGCATCCTGTGGATTATGGCGAAAAACAGTGAAGCTATAACCGTCATACCGTGCCAGTCCATCCTGCGTACCGAACCACATATAGCCAAAACGGTCTTGCATCGTCAACGAAACGGTAATTTGCGGTAATCCATCTTCAGCACCAAAATGCTGAAAGCGAAGTGGCGTGGACTGCTGTTGGGCAGACGCGTTGGATACGTGTGTCAGTAGGCAAAACAGACACGCACAAAAAAAACGTGAAAGAGTATTCAGGGCGGAAAGATTCATAGTGGAAACCAATGATTTATGCGCTTCCAATTTGGTAAAAGTTACATTTGTACAAAATAATAATGATTACGAAACAATACTATCTTGTCTTGGCAGTGGTTCAACATGTATGATGAGAAAAAAACGGTTCTTATTGGTTTTCATTGGAAGTGTGTTGTCATGACAGCCATAGTTCATAGCCACAATTTTTCTTTCTAAAAACTGGTTTTTCCAACGGAAACCAATGAGAACCAATTTTTGGTGTATGGACTGTACCAAACAATTTCAAGCCAAATACGACAACCGTGAAGCCGACCCGCACCAACACAAGCGCGTCGTGGCAATGCTCTCGCACAACAGCAGTGTATCCATCAGCGGTTCGGAAAAGCATTGGTGGTTGCATTCGGAAGGGTCACAAAAAAGCGGCTTACAGGAATTCACCTGCAAACCGCTTGAATGCTTGTTCGACAAAACTCAATAGACAATTTACTTCAACGCTTTGAAGCTATCTACGATTTTGTCCATCGTTGCGCCAACTTTGTCGTTGTAGTCTTTTTCTGAACACGTGACGTAACACACGTAGTTATTTGGATAATCAGGGTCGGTAGCAGCCATAATGACAGCGCCAACACGCTCTTTTTTTCTGCCATGCGACCATGTACCCGTAAAATCACCCGATTTTACGTCGAAGTGACTTTGTTTGTACGATTTTACGGAGCCGCGCACTGATTTAATATCACCCTCGAAAAAATGTTGTGCTTCGTCGAAAAGCTCATTGGTCGTTATATGAGCACTTTTGTACGCATAAATATAGATATGCAATATATTATCGGATGTAATCGCCTCAAAGTACTCCGTGCCGTCAGACTCTTTTCCATTCGTCCATTTGCTGCCCGCAGGCACCGAAAAACTGATGTTATATTTTTTATCCTCCCATGTTTCCATGCGTTGAGCAAAAGAAACTGCTGTATTCAACACCACTGCCACAAACAGTAGGACAAAAAACAATATCCGCTTTTTCATACTAAGACCCCTTCAAAATGAGTAAATAAAAATATAAAGAAAATATAAAGAAAATTCTGTGAAATCTCAAGGAAACCACAATATTTAAGTAGAAAACACTGTCGGCTTTATCTGTGCAACATCATTTGCCCCGTGTGGCGTACTATGACACCACTTGGGGGTGTGACGGCAAGTTCATAAAAATAAGAGCCTGCCGGAGCCGGAGCGCCGCCGTAAAGCTGCCCCGCCCATTCAATATGACGTTCGCCCGCCGATTGCGGTTGATTCACGAGCGTTGTTATTTCACGACCCGCAACATCTATCACACGAAGTCGCACGGAAGCTGCTTCTGGTAATGTGTAGCGAATGGTTGTTGAGCCAGAAAACGGGTTCGGGAAATTTTGTCCGAGAACGACGGAAACTGCAAGAGCTTGCGAGAGTTCGGAAGAAGACGGCTGCGCGGCTTGAAACGCCGTTGGCGGGGTAACATTTGTGCTATAGATTCCATTGGCGAACGTAGCTGCCACCACTAACCCATCCACTTGCCGCGCCACGACTTGCGCTATCGGAACATTCCCAATCACCGAAGCGCCTTCCTGCGCCCATTGCGTGTTCATGCCGTCCAAACGGCTTGTAGAATACAGTCCGGTACTTGTCCCCAAAAATACGCGCGTAACCCCGCCGAAGTTTTGAAATGCGGCACTGCGGCACGATGGTCCCGCGCCTGTGCCGTCGGCGTTTGCCCGCATATTCCCCGAAATGGCTGTCCATGTTTTGCCGCCATCGCTTGTGTAAAATACAGGTTGAACGGAGTAGTTTGAGAACACAACAATAGCTTGGTTTGCGTCGGCTGGATTGACTGCTACACCGGTAATAAAGCTGTTCTGAGGGAATGCCATTGAAATGAGTTCCGTAGGCGTAAGAACGCCCGATTGAGCATTCTCAACCACAAAAAGCTGTCCTTTGTTCGTGCCGAAAAATAATCGCGTGGTTGCGCCCCGCGAAGCAGCCAACGCACTTATCTTTCCTTGAGCAATCACCCCTTCCGCTCTTGTCCAGCCTTGCACTCTGTCGTAGCTTTCGCCGCGTTCCAAAGCAGACGTTACCACCGACAGGTCGTCGTGCCGCCAAAGGTCGAATCCGCCGGCAAGGTACATAATATTCGTGTTCGTCGGGTCGAGGATAAAAGGGTTAACGAACAAATACCCACTGCCTTCGATTGGATCGATGCGGGCTATGCGCTTGCCCGTTAACCGCGACGTATTCCCGTTTTGGCTTGAGTAATACGCTGCCGTTTTGCTGTCGGCAAGGGCGCAAAAACAACCGTCACCACCCCCAACTCTATTCCACGCCGTTGTCGCCTGATTATTTTCGGTGGAATGCGTACCATTATCTTGCAACCCGCCTATCAAGGTGTTGTCACCAGAGGTGGCGTTATCTATGCCGACCGCATAAAACTGCGTGCTGTAAAAACCGTTGTTCAAAATTTTCCACTCAATATCGTCCGACGAAGCCATAATATTATCTGTTCTACGAACACCGCCATCATTTCCTGTGAACGCCGTATTGGAATTACTCGGCAGGAAAATGAGTTCGTGTTGGTCAGACCGCTGGTTCGGGAAAGAAGCGTAACTTTTTCCCGATGCCTCATAACCGGCAAGTTTTTGCGTGTTCAGATCAGTTAAAAAACCGTTCGTAGAGCGGTAAAGTTCTGTTCCACCAAGGAAAACAACGTTTTCATTATCCGGTTTGACGCGAACATACATATTGTACGAATCTTGCGAATCGTAATTCCCCGTTCTTCCTCCTACGGGTTGCAAGCCCGGAAGATTATCAGAACGATTGAACCAAGAGCCTCCCGCTCCGCTACCATCGCCCGATTGATACGTATATTTCCAAAAACTATGCCCCGCCTGTGCGTTCGACCCTGCTGGGCGGAAGCCTGTTCCGGGCGTTTGCGCTATGACGTACATCACATTTTCGTTCGAGGGCGCTATACCAAGATTCATACGCCCGGAACGGGTAGGAGCATCGGGCATAGTAATATTTGTCCAAGTAATACCGTCGGTCGAGCGAAAAAAGCCAGCAACAGGATTGATGGCACCAACCCCCGAAAGGCTAATAGCTGCGTAGAGAACCCCGGTGCTTGTAATAACAACATCGGTGTAATTTGCTTTGTTTTGCGAGGCATCTGTATTTCCGCCGAGTACCGCAGTCCATGTTTCACCGCCATTTGCCGAACGATAGATACCACCGTAGGTTGCAGCATAAACAACATCGTCCGTTTTTGTGGGATCGGTAACGATTTTATGAATGTATGTAAAATCCGACGCAAACGTGTGCGGCTGGTTACGAACGGTGGAAGCAAGTCGTGACCAAGATTTGCCGCCGTCCGTAGATTTAAAAACCCCATCGCCAAAGAGCGTAGTTCCGCCCGTCACCTGACCGCCACGAAATTCTCCTGTGCCGTAATACCACACGTTGCGTTTACCCGCGCGGCGGTCTTGCGCCACACAAGTGACGCTCGAAATATCGGACAGCGCCGTCGTCCGCGCCCATGTTGCCCCCGCATCAATTGAGCGCCACATTCCACCGGATGCCGCTCCTGCCAAAATAATTTTTTCATCGTCTGCATCCAGCGCCAATGCCCGTACGCGACCGCCTATGTTAAATGGTCCGCGTGGTTGCCATGTTTGGGATTGCACTCTGCCGCCACTTTTTCGAGCAATATCCTCCATAGTCGGAATTCGTCCGGCAAATTGCAGTTCCATTTCCCTCGCATTGTCGGGAATACGTCCTGTGCGCGGGTTACGAAGCATTTGCTCTTCCTGCTGCCAGTATTGAAACGGCGCTTCCGCTTCGTCTTCCTCATCATCATCTTCTTCCGATTCCACCGCCGATTGAGCTTGTTGCATTTCCAACGAATGCTCTATGATGTTCGCACGTTTAGAAGCGAGCGGAAAGAATATGATTGCCACCGTAAGCCACGCTGTGGCTATTGTACCGTAGGATGAAAATTTTGTACGCATAACATTTCTTGAAATTTTGAGATACGATAGATTCGTTTATTATTCAAGTTGAAGTTTAGATAAATTCCTGAAAACCGCATCAAACCTTACGCGCAAGAACCCCACTCAATCTCCCCTTATAAGGGGAGAAGCAAGACGTAACACGTCTTCGTGGCGGCTTGCAGAGGGGTGATGCGCTTGAGGGTAGTC